>JBJOIA010000041.1:0-2876 GCA_046047395.1 Bacteroidota bacterium
GTGGTGTATTGATTAAAAGGTGAGGAGTTCCCTAAACCACTATCAATACTGGCTCTAGCCGAAATTGCTATCAAAACTCCTAGAGAAATAATAGATAAAATTTTTAAATATTTCATTTTTACTACGATTGATTACAAATTTGTTAAAATAATTTTTACTGCTTAATGAACTTCGATGTCTTAACTTCACCATCACTCGAAATCAATCGAACAAAATACGCTCCATTAGAAAAATCTCTAACGTCCATTGTTACTCCATAAGTGGAAACTTTGGTAGAATTTTCAACATCGTGAGAAGTAATTTTCTTACCATTATTTCCAACAATTTCTACTTTACTACCAGCTAACTTCTTATCGATAATAGTTATATAATCAGCAGATGGGTTAGGATAAACTACCATGTTTAAAGATTCCTTATTACCTAAATAATAATCTACTAAAGATTGATAAGACTTATCAAAAATTAATACCGAATATTTATCTTCAGCAACCTTACCAGTTTCAATATCCAAAGAATAGATATCATTTGAATTGGAAGGAATTTTAGAATACGAATCTGCTACTTTATTATATAATACATATAAATTATCATTTGTTAAATTTTCAGTATTGATTCTAAAGGCATATCGAGTATCTTGATTAGCAGTTTGACCACCATTAAATAATCTTGATAATCCTAATTGAATTGTATCAACCTTATTCACAGGTTTTCTTCCTTCAATTACAAATTCATTTCCAATATTATTAATTACAAGATTTTCAAAACTATTTTTAAATGCTGCCCTAGAATCTTCTACACCATAATCATTAGAAAATTTATCTGAATAAGAAACACGAACAGTTGAAAAAGGTGTTTCATTATACGTTTCATTTCCCGCCAGCTTTACTAATCCATCAATCTTAATATAAGGATTATAGACATTAGCAGATCTTGTAGAAAAAGCTTTATAGCCTAAATCATTTGTATTAGTTGTACTTATTCCCTCTTCATGGAAAGTTAATGTAGGAGTATTGCTAATTGTACTTACAAAAAAAGCTTGTCCAGGATTGACGGTTAAATTCTCCGTTCCAGCAAGGGATGTTAAATTAATAATTGTATATCCCCCTCTATTAGAAAGTGAAGTTCCATTTTTTGTTGGGTCCCAATAAATGTATTCTTTAATGCCTGTGTATTCGATAGCCGTATTACTTGTTGTACCAGCAAAAGAAATATATCCCCAAAATGGATTCCCTAATAAAGCATATTTCTCTCCATTTGTGGCAGAAGTTCCATCAGTTGGCAAACCTGTAAATGTATAATCACATTGATTTAAGGTACCCTCCGTTCTTAAAGTAGTATAATGATAGGTAGTTCCTGATTCATTTGCAGATGGTGATAAAGCATCATTATATCTTCTATCTCCATATACCACAGTTGCCACTCCCTTCCCAAGTCCAAATGCATTGGTAGACTCAGTTCCTTCAGAATTTAAAATATAATTCCAACTCTGATTTGCTGTATTATAATTATATATAGTACTTGCATTGGCAGGAAAATTTCTTCCACCCGACAAGGCATCAAATCCTGAACCGGCTCCATTTCGCTTATCACCAAATATAAACATTCCATAATTTTCATACGCTGTTGCTGGTGCACCTTCCTGCCAATTTGATTTAATAGTACCGCTAGGGGTTACACCTGGTGTTAATAATCTATTGGCTACCCAATAATTTGAAATTGGACGCTCAACTGTAATATTTCCTGTAATAGCACCTGCTGGAGTACCACTTGTACAAGCAGAAGAAGCAATTACAGCAGGTTTTCCCTCAGAGAACGTTTTTGAACCTACGGTCACCCCAGAAAAAGAAGACTTCATAACCAAAGCTCCAAAACTTGATTCTAATGTCCCCGCAGTTGGAACTAAATGATTTTTAACAAAAACATGACCGGTAGATAAAACCTGACTGGTAATTCCAGAATGATTAACTGTTAAATTATAAAATTCTGCTAATGGGCCATAGTTACCACTATATGGAGTATTTGCTATACCAACACCATTACTTGTAAAATTCGTTTTGCCTGATAAATAGGTATCACCATCTGTGTCAACTATCTTACCTCCACTACCTTCGATAACCGTTGTTTGACCAGGTCCTCCCAATACAAGCTTTACATCTCCAGACTTAGTTAAATTCGTTCCTAATACCATTGTAGTAGTTTGGGCTTTCATAGTGTTACTGCCAATCAGTATGACAAGTAACGTTAATTGTAAAAATTTTAATTTCATGGTTAAGTCATTTTTAAAAAGTAAAAATCAGACTGCAATATTTAATATGTTGAAATTAATTCAAAAAAAAAGATATGTGTATTTGATAACATTACTGAGAAATGTTATCAACTTTCTGCGAATTTTTCCTCAAATATTGTGATGGAGGACAATTATTAATTTTTTGAAAAGCTTGGACAAATCTGCCACGCGACAAAAATCCGACTTCTCGAGCAAGGGCATCTACTGTATGTTGCACCAAAAATCCTTTTTCAATTAGGTCTGTACTATCGTTTATACGAACAACTGTTTTCCAATTTTTAAAACTTATTTTTAAATATTTATTGAAATACGCATTGATAACATATTCAGGAATATCTAACTCTTGCAACAAGTGTACCTTATTGAATTTTAAATCTCTGGTCGGATTAGATTCTAGATAAATTTGAACTTTCAAATCAATTTCTTGAATTATTTCATCTGATAGATTCAAATCAGAATTTGAATTTTGATTTAACGAATTTTCCTTCAATACTAATTTTAAGCCCTTATTCAAATCTTCTAATTGAATTTTATTAATTTTAATTGAAGGCTCTATCCGATTAAAGTAGGAAATAAAGATTAATATTAT
>JBJOIA010000042.1:0-2746 GCA_046047395.1 Bacteroidota bacterium
CACTATTCCATCTTCACTATTCACTATTCCCTCTTCACTCATCTCTATTTCATCTTCAACCAAATCAGGCATAATCGGTTTAATATTGGCTTCATCTTCTGATTCCTCATAATATTTATCCTCATCATCTAAGGTGTCATCAAAAATATCTTCATTAGAATCTGATATTCCAGAAAATTCTCCAGCCAATGCTTCTTTTTTCGAAGATTTATTAAATGAAATATCTGGATTGATTTTATAAAACATGACAATGAAAACTATTCCAACTAAGATTACGATGAAAATAGACAAAACTCCAAAAAGTTGATATAATTTTTCATTTATGAAAAAGCCAATTCCGCCAGCTAAAGAATTTGGTAAATTAAAGCGATAGGTTAAAAAACCAAATACCATACTTAACCAAAGGGTATAAAATAAAACTTGCCAAGTTAGATTGGATAAAGATTGAAACTTTCTTCGTAAAACTAATTTCAATCCTGAAAGAAAAAATAGTGGAATTAAAAGTAAAGATGATATTCCAAACCATTTAAATAAAAAATAATAGGATAATTTAGCCCCAATAATCCCCGCTAAATTATCCACTGGAATACTGGACGAATTGAAAAATGCCAACTCCCCATCGGCCATATCGGATTGATCACCAACCCCATAAACAAAACTTGAGGCAAAGGAAACTAATAATAATAAGGATATTAAAATAAGGAACATTCCCGAAGAGAATCGAATTCGATTATAAACCTGTTCTTTATCAATAGGATTTTTGGAATTTGATTCTTGATCAAAATTAAGCGGCAATGTATTATCCGGTATTTGAGTAATTTTCTTAGCCATTCAATGATATGGAAATATTCACATTAAATTACGAAATTTTATGCAAAATTGCTTGATTTATTCTCTTAATTAAGTTTGGTCCTTCATAAATAAAGCCTGAATAAAGTTGAATCAAACTTGCGCCTGCCTCCAATTTCTCCAATGCATCCTCTTCATTCATAATTCCCCCTACACCAATTATTGGAACTTTCCCTTCCAAGCGATTATTTAAATAACGAATAATTTCAGTAGATCTTTTAGTCAATGGTTTACCACTAATCCCTCCCAATTGATTTTGCCATTTGTTTTTATCCGTAAGATCTTCTCTTGAAATCGTAGTATTTGTGGCAATTAAACCATCTAAATTCAATTCCTTAACTAAATCTACAATATCATTTAATTGAGAATCTGTTAAATCAGGAGCAATTTTAAGTAAAATAGGTTTAGGATTCGAATATTTTTTATTTTCCTTTTGAAGGGAGGATAGAATAATTTCCAAAGGTTTTTTCTCTTGCAATTCCCTCAAATTAGGAGTATTGGGGGAAGAAACATTAACCACGAAATAATCTACATAATCAAATAATTCTTTAAAGGAAATCAAATAATCATCCACTGCATTTTCATTAGGAGTAATTTTATTTTTACCTAAATTTCCTCCTATGATTAAATTTGATTTCCTCTGAATCAATCTTTGTTTGATAGCCTCTACCCCATAATTATTGAAACCCATTCTATTTAAAACCGCCTCATCTTCGATAATTCTAAATAATCGTGGCTTCGGATTTCCATCTTGAGCTTTTGGGGTAACGGTCCCTATTTCTATAAAACCAAATCCTAAGGATGAAAATTCATCAATATTCTCAGCATTTTTATCAAATCCAGCGGCTAATCCAACTGGATTTTTAAATTTTAGTCCGAATACTTCCCTTTCTAATCGCGAATCCTCAACCAAATAATTGGCTTTTAAAATTTCATTAAATCCAGGTATCTTACAGAAAAAGCGCAAGGAACCCGTCACAAAATAATGAACATTTTCAGGAGGAAATAAAAATAAAATGGGCTTTAGAATAAATTTATAAAACATAATAACCTTTAACCAACCAACAATTGAGCAAGTAAATAATCTGCAACCAAAAGTGCTATACATGAATTTGTAACTGCGGAGGTCGAGGCTCTTCCAACCTCATAGGCCCCTCCTTTAGTATAATATCCTTGAAAAGAAGATATACTTACTACAATAAAGGCAAATACAAATGATTTTAGTAAAGCAAAAAACATATAATCTCCTTTGAAGGCAAATTGCAAACCGTGAATATATTCCTGGGGGTTGATTGCACCCGATAACCAACCTGCATAATATCCTCCTAGTATTCCTAAAAAACAGGCCATCGTAACCAATACTGGAAACATAACTAAGGCCGCAATTAATTTTGGCAAAACTAAATATGAACTTGAATTTATTCCCATTACCTCTAAAGCCTCAATTTGTTCGGTAATTCGCATAGTTCCCAATTGCCCTGCTATATTTGAACCTACTTTTCCTGCTAATACCACAGAAACAATGGTTGGCCCTAATTCTAATATAGTAGAATCACGAACAATCAAACTAATTATATATTTAGGAACAAAGGGATTATCCATATTAGCCGCAGTTTGAACACAAGTTACAGCCCCTAAAAAACTTGATACTATGGCTACAATTAATATTGAATTATAGCCTATCTCAATCCCCTCTTTCATCGTTAATGAGAAATAAACTTTAAATTTCTCACGATTTCTAAACAGAGAACCTAGGAAAATTAAATATTTGCCTAACTTTGACATGGATAAATTGAATTTTACTCAAAGATATGAATAAATCTATAGTTATTAGCGGAGGAAGTCAAGGAATTGGCAAAGCTTTAGTAAAAATTTTTTTAAACAATGGTTATAAAGT
>JBJOIA010000043.1:0-5615 GCA_046047395.1 Bacteroidota bacterium
AATATGTTTAAGCCAGCATTAGCAAGAGGTGATATTCAAGTTATTGGAGCTACTACTTTAGATGAATACCGTCAGTATATTGAAAAAGATGGGGCCTTGGCAAGACGTTTTCAAACGGTGATGGTAGATGCAACAAGTATTGAAGAAACTATTGAGATTTTAAATAACATAAAATCAAAATATGAAGATCATCATCATGTATCTTATACAGAGGATGCAATTATTGCAGCAGTGAAATTATCTGAAAGATATATTTCTGATAGGTTTTTGCCTGATAAAGCCATAGATGTTATTGATGAAGTAGGTGCAAAAGTACATATTTCAAATATTGAAGTTCCGGTTGAGATTGTTCAAATGGAATCAGATATTGAAGCAATTAAAAAGGAGAAAAATTTAGTTGTTAAAAGTCAGAAATACGAGGAAGCAGCCCATTTGCGTGATAAAGAAAAGAAATTAATAGCTCAATTAGAACAGGCTAAAAAGGAATGGGAGGAGGATTCGAAGAAAAAGAAATTTACTGTTAATGAGGAAAATGTAGCATCTGTAATTGCACAGATGACGGGTATCACTGTAAATAAAGTGGCGACAAGTGAGGGGGAGAAATTATTAAATATGGTTCCTGAATTACAGAAAAATGTAATTGGGCAGGATGATGCCATTAAAAAATTAGTTAAGGCCATTCAAAGGACGAGGGTTGGTTTAAAAGATCCCAAAAAACCAATTGGTTCTTTTATATTCCTAGGTCCAACGGGAGTTGGAAAAACTGAGTTAGCAAAAGTTTTGGCCCATTATTTATTTGACAAACCTGATTCTTTAATAAGAATTGATATGAGTGAATATATGGAGAAATTCACTGTATCAAGGTTAGTTGGTGCGCCTCCGGGTTATGTCGGATATGAAGAAGGGGGGCAATTAACTGAAAAAATTCGAAGAAAGCCTTATTCTGTAATTTTATTAGATGAGATTGAAAAGGCCCATCCAGATGTATTCAACTTATTGCTACAGGTTTTGGATGATGGAATTTTAACAGATGGTTTAGGAAGAAGAGTAGATTTTAGAAATACAATTATTATCATGACATCAAATATTGGTGCCAGAGATTTAAAAGATTTTGGATCAGGAATAGGATTCTCAACCAAATCGAAAGTCGATAATATGGAGGAACATGCCAGATCTACGATTCAGAATGCTATGAAAAAAGCATTTTCTCCTGAATTTATCAATCGATTAGATGATATTATTGTCTTTAATTCCTTACAAAAAGAAGATTTATATAAGATAATTGATATTCTTCTTAAAAATTTACATGGTAGAATTGATTCTATTGGATTTAATATTCAATTGGAAGAATCTGCTAAAGAATTTTTAGCTGAAAAGGGGTATGATCCACAATATGGTGCAAGACCTTTAAATAGGGCCATTCAGAAATATTTGGAAGATCCTTTGGCAGAAGAAATCTTAAAAGGAGAATTGAAGGAAAACGAATCATTAAAAATTTCCCATAAATCGGGAGATGAAAGTTTAACCATAACAAGATCAAAAAGTAAAAAATAAATTAATGAAGTTATTTGAAGGAAAAGTAGCATTAGTAACTGGTGCCTCTAGGGGAATTGGTCGTTCTATTGCGATTGAATTTGCGAAATCAGGTGCAAATGTTGCATTTACTTATTTATCCTCTGTTGAGAAAGGAGAGAGCTTAGTAAAAGAACTAGAAACTTTTGGAATTAAAGCAAAAGGATACCGTTCTGATGCAAGTGATTATCAACAAGCAGAAGATTTAGTAAATCAAGTTTTGGCAGATCTAGGTCAAATTGATGTATTAGTTAATAATGCAGGTATTACAAGAGATGGATTATTAATGAGAATGTCTGAAGAGCAATGGGATGAGGTTATCAGGGTAAATTTAAAGTCTGTTTTTAATTTATCAAAAGCAGCAATGAAACCTATGATGAAAGCCCGTTCTGGTTCCATTATTAATTTGTCCTCAATTGTTGGGGTTAAAGGAAATGCTGGACAAGCGAATTATGCAGCCTCTAAAGCTGGAATAATCGGTTTTTCAAAATCTATGGCATTAGAAGTAGGATCAAGAAATATACGTTGTAATGTAATTGCTCCTGGATTTATTGAGACTGAAATGACAGGAGAATTAAATGAAGCGACTGTTGAGGAATGGAAGAAAAATATTCCTATGAAACGTGGTGGTGAAGCTGAGGAAGTAGCAAAAGTATGCCTATTTTTAGGTTCTGATATGTCTTCCTATATCACCGGTCAAGTTATACAAGTTGATGGTGGATTATTAACCTAATGAAATATTTTAGATTATTATTAATCAGTTTACTGATTTTATCCTGGGGATGCGTAAGTTATCACCCTGATTTAACTAATCAGGTAAAATTTAAAGCATATCCTCAGGATAATTTTTTTTATGGAAAAGCAAATTTTGATGTTGAAATTCCTTTAGATATTATAAATAATTCCCAGTTATTTAAAAAAGGAGAATTATTGTTCAATAATAAATCCAAGATTGTCAATTTTCCTTTAAAGTTATATTGGGATGATGAAATTAAATTTGAAAATCCAAAGGAGGATCAATTAATTGTTCATATGCCAATTAATTGGGTTGCAGAGCCTAATATAATGGGTATTTCAGCTGGAAAAATCAAAGGTAGTAACTCCATTGACTTAATTTCTGAATTAAGGGTAGAGTCTGGCAAATTGAATTGGCAGGTAAAGGATTATCTCTATAATTGGAAAGAAAAGCCTGAATTGAAGGTGTTGGGAGCAAATTTAAATTTGGCCACTTCATTAGATTCTTTTTTGAAAAACAAAAACAATAAGCAAAATTTAATTCGGGAAATAAATAATTCAACTGAAAACTTATTTTCAAAAAATGAATTAAATGATTTTAAATTAAAATATTTGCAAAAATTGAGTTTAAAGCAGGAGGGTTTGAAATTGAATATTGATCAAATTTCAATAAATAATTTACATCTGAGAAATTCAAATATGTTTTTTAAGGGATACTTTACAGGAACTATATTTTGGGGAGATTTCGGCAATGTAAAAAATATTCCCACGGCAGACGGATTTCCGATTTATTTAAAAATTCCATTTTTTCAGATAGAAGCCGAGTTAGAAAAAATTCTTTATCAAAAAAAACCTGGGGTTAAAATTCGATTTTCTAACGATAATGGTAATTTGAATTGTAAGGTTTTAAACTATCTTGGGGATAAATCAGAACTTGATTTTATTTTAAAACCAGTTATTGAGGATAAATCTATTCGGTTTTATCCGGTAGAAATTGAAGCGATTAAATTGGGTTTAGCTAAATCTAGTGTAAAAAATACTATAAAAAAGAAAATTGGAAAATCTATTTCTTCAATTTCATTCAGTTTAAAAGATGCCTTGAAATTTCAATCCTCTGGAAATAATTATTTGAAGTATAATATCCTAAATCAAAATTATAAAATTGAAGAATTATACTTGAATGATAGTAGTATCGGAGGATTAATTCTTCTTCCTTCTATAATTTATTTTAAAAATTATTAAATTTGTAAAGAGAAAATAAATTGCCTTATCGCTTTTTAAAGAGGAAAGTCCGAACAACAAAGAGCAACGTGCTTCCTAACAGGAAGGGGGATTCATCTCACAGATAGTGCCACAGAAAATAACCGCCTTCGGGTAAGGGTGAAAAGGTGAGGTAAGAGCTCACCGCGAATTTGGTGACAAATTTGGCAAAGGTAAACCTCACGTGTTGCAAGATCAAATAAGCCAACGCTTAGGGCTGCTCGTCCGATGTTGGTGGGTGGATTGCTAGAATTATTTGGCGACAAATAATCAAGATAAATGATAAGGGGCTTTTTAGCTTACAGAATTCGGCTTATAGATTTATTTTCTCTTTTTTTTATTAAAAATAATCATTATCTTTGCAGTCATTTTTAACAAACCGAAGGACGGGTTCCTTCATAAATACAATTAAGTATGTCAGTAAAAATTAGATTAGCACGTCGTGGACGTAAACAATTAGCATTATTTGATATCGTTATTGCGGATGCAAGAGCTCCAAGAGACGGTAAGTTTATCCAAAAAATTGGAACTTATAATCCTAATACCAATCCTGCTTCAATATTAATTAACTCAGATCTAGCTTTAGATTGGTTAATGAAAGGGGCACAGCCAACAGATACTACAAGAGCTATTTTATCTTATAAAGGTATCATGTACAAAAAGCATTTACAAGTTGGTGTTATTAAAGGTGCAATTACTCAAGAACAAGCAGATAAGAAATTTGAAGCATGGTTAAAAGAGAAAGAAGCAAAAGTTGAAGCTAAAATTAAGTCGATTTCTGATGCAAAGGCTTCAGATAAGAAGACCAGATTAGAAGCTGAATCAAAAGTGTCTTCTTCAAGAGCAGAAGGAATTGCTGCTAAGAAAAAGGTTGCTGATGATGCTGTAGTAGAGGAAGTTTTAGACGCTATTCAAGAGGCAGATGAAGAAGCTGCTGGAGTAGAAGTTGAGAATGTTGCTGAAGAAGCTCCAGTTGCTGAAGAAGCTCCAGTTGCTGAAGAAGCTCCTGCTGCTGAAGAAGCTCCTGCTGCTGAAGAAGGTTCAGAAGAGGAAAAGGCTTAATTAAAATAAATTTTTAAATTAAAATCATACAAATTGCTTAGATTTGTATGATTTTTTTTTGTCATTTATGAATAAGAATGAATGTTTTGAATTAGGCCATTTGGCCAAGCCACATGGAATTAATGGTAATTTTCATTTAATATTAGATGTAGATGATCCAAGTGAATATGAAGGCTTACAATCTTTTTTTATTGAAATTGGTTCTAGTTTAGTTCCATATTTTATAGAAGATTTACAAATTTCAGCCAAGCAATCCTTGGTTAAATTGGAAGGAATAGATCATATTGATGAAACAAAGGGTCTTGTTGGAAAGAAAATATTTTTACCTATAGAATTCCTGCCTGAATTGGAAGAAGATCAATTTTATTTTCATGAAATTATTGGTTTTTTAGTACAGGATAAAAATTTAGGTAAATTAGGATTGATAAAGGAAGTAGTAGGAATGGGGGCAAATGATCTTTTAATTATGGAATATCAGAACCGTGAAATTTTAATACCTTTAACTGAAGAAATTGTATTGAAAGTAAATAAAAATGATTCCATTATCCAAACAGATTTGCCTGAAGGATTAATTGATATTTATTTAAATGATGAGAATTGATATCGTTTCTGTATTGCCAGATTTAATGAAAAGTTTTTTTGAACATTCCATTGTTAAGAAAGCAATAAATAATAATTTGGTAGAGGTATTTTTTTGGGATTTACATGATTTTTCTTCAAAAAAGCATCGACAAGTAGATGATTATCCTTATGGGGGAGGTGCGGGTATGGTTTTAGCAGTAGAACCATTATCAAAATGTTTGGATAGTTTATTATCAGAAAGAGAATATGATGAAGTAATATATTTTTGTCCGGATGGAGAGGTCTTTAATCAAAATATGGCTAATTCATTATCCTTAAAAGGAAATTTATTATTTCTATGTGGTCATTATAAGGGAATTGATGAGCGTATCAGAGAAAAATATATTAGCTTGGAAATTTCCATT
>JBJOIA010000044.1:0-13349 GCA_046047395.1 Bacteroidota bacterium
AGCATTCCTGTCTACCCATTGCACACCAATCCATTCGTTCTCTGCCAATTTCCCTAGCTTATTCCTTCGTGAAAAAGGATAAATCACATAAATATCCGAAGGCGCCTCCACCCTATCCGGCCAAGGCTTTTGCTTCAATTGATAGCCTGTAGCAAAATGATTGATCCATTCAAAACCTTGGGCATTCCGAGCCAATAAGATATATAAAAGTGCATCCTCCTCCCCCCGAAATTCCATGCCTACTACCGGCTTAATCCCCTTTTTACTACAAGCCCGCAGAAAATCAAATACACCGGAAGTCCGATGAATGTCCGTCAATGCCAAGGCCTCAATCCCTAGCTCTGCAGCAATATCCACCAATTCCTCAGGCGATAGAGTCCCATAACGCAAACTATAATAAGAATGACAGTTTAAATACATGATTTTATCCTGAATTTATTCGGTAGACTCTGGCAAATAATTTCTCCTTTCCTCTCGATTCATCATCCCCGAAGCACGTAAAAGGGAAAATTCACCATATCGACCTTTCACCCAATCCATCGCCTGATACAAAGGAGCTAAACGTCCCCCATTATCAAATAAGTTTAATTGCTCCTCCCCTTGTACCAATTTAGAAAACCGTACACCAATCAAGCGAATCAATAAACGTCGATCATATAATTTTTCAAATACCTCCAAAGCCGCAGGAATTAATCGGTGATCTGAGGCCGTTGCCGGAAAACTAATCTGACGCGTATGCGTATCAAAATTGGCATAACGCAACTTGATGGTAATACAAGAAGTACAATTGCGCATACCCCGTAAATCATAGGCCAATTGCTCTACCAGATTAATCAAAATCCGCTTCAATAGTAAAATATCCGTCGTATCCCGCTCGAAAGTCATTTCTTTCGACATCGACTTTTGTTCGTGGTAGGGAACTACAGGACGAAGATCGATTCCGTTTGCGCGTTCCCAGAGCATGGTACCAAGCTTTCCGAAGGTTTTCTCTAGTACGCGTAAAGGCATCTGGCTCAAAGTACCCACATGGGTAATGCCCATACTACGCAAAGTTTGAGAAGTCACTGAACCAATCATGGGGATTTTATTGACCGTCAGGGGTGCCAAAAAGGCTTTTTCTTCTCCGCGTAAAACCTGGTATTGACCAGCAGGCTTCACAAAATTGGTGGCTACCTTAGAAACCGTTTTATTCGTAGATAAACCAAAAGAAATCGTTAAACCAATTTCTTTTAAGATACGTTGACGTAAATCTGTAGCAAATTGATAGGTACCAAAAAACCGCTCCATGCCCGTCATATCTAAATAAAATTCATCAATAGAGGCTTTTTCTACCAAAGGAGCGCGCTCGGTAATCAGTTCGGTTACTTGCTTAGAATAGGAACTATAGGAATCAAAATCTCCACGGAGGATGATAGCATCCGGACAAAGTCTGCGGGCCATTTTCATGGGCATGGCAGAATGCACCCCAAATTTCCGAGTCTCATAACTACAAGCAGCCACTACACCCCGATCAGACATCCCCCCGACAATCACTGGCTTGCCCACCAATTGCGAATCCTTCAATCGCTCTACCGATACAAAGAAACTATCCAAATCCATGTGTACAATTGCCCTATCTTGCATAAAAAACTTGAATTATTGATAATTATGAATAAAATTCCTATCTTTATTAAGCATTTATATTTTAATTTGAATATAAATTTTATTCAAAAATACGAAATTAACAAATAAAATGGATACTTTTTTTAGTCAAAATCTACGTTTTTTACGCAAAAGATTAACAGAGAAGACCTCACAGGAAAAATTGGCTGAATTATTGGGGATAAAAAAACCCACCTTGGGCTCTTATGAATCTGGAAGAGCAGAGCCAAAATATGCCGATTTAATAAAAATAGCACAGTTTTTTCAAGTAGAATTAGACGAACTACTAAAAGAAAACCTAGAGGAAAAGAAATTTTTCGGATCAACTAATAAACTACGAATTTTAGCTACAACTGTAGATAAAAACAATGAGGAAAACATTGAATTTGTACCAATAAGGGCCTTAGCGGGCTATACTTCTTCTTATGATAATATTGACTTCATCCAAGAGCTTCCTTCCTTTCAGGTACCATTCCTTGAAAGGGATAAAAAATATCGGGTATTCCCAATAAAAGGAGATTCCATGTTACCCCTAGAATCAGGAAGTTTGGTATTTGGAGAATATATCCAAGATTGGAATCATATCAAAGACGGAACTATCTGTATCGTAGTCACAAAAGATGAAGGAGTAGTATTAAAAAAAGTCATCAATCATTTAGCTGAAAAAAATGTATTAATTTTAAATTCAACAAATAAATTATACGACCCCTACCCCATTTTAGGGTCGGAAATTCAAGAAATCTGGCGATTTGCCGGATATTTCCACCATGAATTTCCACAGGAGTCTCACCATCATAACTAAAATAACATGCCACTAAAAAAACTTATCCCAATTCTATTATTATTTATATTGAATAAAGCTTTTGGACAAACAAATTATCGTTATTTAATCGAATTCAAAGACAAGAATAATTCTAGCTATTCGGTAGATCGTCCTGCAGAATTTCTAAGTCAGAAAGCGATAGATCGACGAACAAAAAATAGCATATCAATCACCCAAGAAGATTTACCTGTAAATGCTAATTATTTGGAAGCAGTTATTGCAACAGGAGCAAAAGTAGTTTATCCTTTAAAATGGGTAAACGGGGCGGTTATTCAAGCGAATAAAGAAGATTTGGCCGAAGTATTAGCAAATCAAAACGTCCAAGGTTTATATTTTCCCTTTCCTTTAGATTCCATACCTGGTCAGAATGGGAATTCAATATCAGAACCCCAAAAACCCAAAAAAGGCTTTGTTTCGAATAATACATTGAATCAAATTTCCTATGGAAATTCCTCAGCATTCATTACACAATTAAGATTGGATTCAATGCATGCCGACGGTTTTACGGGAGAAGGAATAATTGTTGCTCTGTTAGACGGAGGATTTGATGGAATGGAGGTAGATACAGGTTATTTTGAGAATGTCTTTGATAAAATTGTGGATACTTTAACTACCTATCCAGGATTCACCTCTCCTTTCCATGCAAGATCTTCCCATGGAATGAATGTTTTTTCTGCCTTAGGAATAAATAAGCCTGGGAATTTTGTTTCAGGATTATTCGATGCAAAATTTGCATTAGCACAAACAGAGGAAGATATTCATGAATTATTAATTGAAGAA
This sequence comes from Bacteroidota bacterium, assembly GCA_046047395.1. Taxonomy (GTDB): domain Bacteria; phylum Bacteroidota; class Bacteroidia; order Cytophagales; family Spirosomataceae; genus CAZVFE01. The sequence continues at coordinate 3,245 of JBJOIA010000044.1, forward strand.
GTAAATTGGATGCGAGGAGCAGAATGGGCGGATAGCTTGGGAGCTGATTTAATCAATAGTTCTTTGGGTTATTCAACATTCGACAATTCCCTTTACAATCATACATATAATGATTTAGATGGAAATACAATTTTTGTTACAAAAGCTGCGGCTCTAGCATCCAAAAAGGGTATTGTGGTATTAAATTCAGCAGGGAATAGTGGGAATGGAAGTTGGAAATATATTAATGCCCCTGCTGATGGTATGGATGTATTGGCAGTAGGCGCAACATTAAGTTCTGGCGCAAAAGCGAGTTTTTCTAGTTTTGGTCCATCTGCAGATGGAAGAATAAAGCCAGATATTTCTGCCTTGGGTGCAAACGTTACCATAGTTGCAAGTGCAAATACATTAAGGACTGCCAATGGAACTTCCTTTTCTTCCCCAGTAACTGCAAATCTAGTTGGAGGATTGATTCAAGCCTATCCTAGGGCCACGTCAGCACAAATCAGAGAAGCCGTGAGGATGTCGGGCTCCCTAAACCAGACCCCGAATAATGAACTAGGTTACGGCATTCCAAATTGGTTAGATGCCAAGAAAGTTATAGAGCAATTATTGGTTTTGGGAATAAAAAAGAATGAATATTCCTTAAATATTTATCCTAATCCAACAGAATCAAATAAAACTCTTACCATAGAAAAGTCAGATTTTGAAAAAGGAAAAATTGAAATCATTTCTTTGAGTGGACAAAGTTTATTTCAATCTGAATTTTTTGGAAATAAAAAAGAAATTTCCTTAAACCATTTCCCAACGGGAAAGTATTTGGTAGTCTATCAATCAAATAGCAAACATCAAGCTTTACCTTTGATTATACAATAACATCAATTTCAGTATTAGAATATAAATACCAAAACCAATGAATAATAATTATATACAAATCAGCTGGGAAGAAATAGATGATTTAGTAAAAAAAAGTCTCTCTGAAATTGATAAACTTGGTTGCAAAGAGGTTTATGGATTACCAAGGGGTGGGCTAGTGCCAGCCTTAATCATCTCCCATCAACTAGGTTATAAATTTATAAGCCAAGATCCAATTAGTTCAGGAAATATAAATAACTGCCTTATTGTTGATGATATTATAGATTCTGGAGAAACAATGGAAAGATTTAGCTCAGCTGGTTTTAAAACATTTAGTATTTTTTACAAAAAATCTGCCAAAATCCAACCAACTTGTTTTGGACAAATTGCAGAGGAAAATATATGGCTAATTTTTCCCTGGGAAGAAATCAATGCATTAAGAATTCCGGATTATAAAAAAATCCCTGGATAATCGTGATTTGAATATATTTTTTTAAATTAAAAGTTCAAAACATTCAAACCTATGAACCAAAGACTCAGCTCACTCGATATTTTTAGGGGAATAACCCTGTTTTGCATGATTTTGGTGAATACACCAGGAAATGGTGATTATTCCTACGGACCATTAAAACATGCAGAATGGGATGGCTTTACCCCTACCGACTTAGTATTTCCATCTTTCCTTTTCATGGTAGGAATGGCCATGTTTATGAGTTTTAAAAAATTCAATTTTACACTTAGTCCAGATTTAAGAAATAAAATATTAAAGAGAACGGCTCTGTTGTTTTTGGTTAATTATTTTATTTTCTATTTTCCCTTCCTCGATTTTTCCTTATCGCACCTAAGAATATTGAATGTTCTACCAAGAATTGCACTTTCTTATTGTATTGTCTCTTTTATCGTTTTAATAAATAAAAAATCAAGTAGACTTTGGGTAATTAATGGAGGAATTTTATTATCCTACTGGTTAATCATGTATATTTTTGGAGATTCAGGAGATCCTTTTTCCCTTTCCGGAAATGCGGTTAGAAAATTAGATTTATTTCTTTTCGGACCAGACCATTTATACCATGGAGACGGCATTGCCTTCGATCCGGAAGGTTTATTAAGCACCCTTCCTGCCTTGGCTACCTGCTTATTCGGCTATCAAACTATGGAATTTATCGATTATAATAAAGAAAAACCCCATAAAATTTTAAATCGATTATTAGCTTGGGGAATATTCCTTTTCTTCATCGCTCAAATCTGGAATTTAGCCTTTCCAATAAATAAAAAATTATGGACAAGCTCTTTCGTTCTAAATTGTGCTGGATTAGATTTAATCATCATCGGACTCCTTTATTGGTGGATAGATATTAAAGGAAAGAATTATACGAAGGACTTCTTCAAAGTATTCGGAATGAATTCAATATTAGCCTATGGAATTTCAGAAATATTGATTATCCAACTCTATAAAATTCAATTATCCGATGGCGATGGAACCCTAAATTTCCCAGCATGGACTTACTGGAATATCTTCCAGCCAGTTTTTGGTTATAGCTTTGGCTCTTTAATCTCCGCTATTACCTATGTTATGGTCTGCTGGATAATCTGCTATTTTTTCTACAAAAGAAAAATCTTTTTGAAATTATAAGATTTGAACTACGAACTACGAGTTCCTACGAAGCATAGTATTCCCCTCCTCCCTAGGAGGGGTGGCTGCGAAGCAGACGGGGTAGTTTAAATCCTTAATTTAACTCAAAACTCAAAACTCGTAGTTCGTAGTTCGTAACTCGTAGTTCGTAGTTCAAAGTTCACCAACCAATAGTGCTGCGCCAAAAACACCTGCAGAATCGCCTAATAGTGGTTTTACAATAGGAGTATGAACTATTCCCGAATTGAAAATATATTTTCTTATTCGTTCATATCCGATCTCATAAATTTCATCAATATTTCCAACACCCCCTCCTAAAACAATTAATTGAGGATCCATCACATTAATTATCGTAGATATCGCCCGACCAAAATATTCAAATAAACGCTCCATAGTCTGATTCGCCATTTCATTCCCCCCAACACGATAATCTTTTACAATTTCCTTCATAGACTTATTTTCACCAGAAATTTCATGATAATATTGCTCTAAGGCCGTACCAGACAAAACTTGTTCCACACATCCAGATTTTCCACAATAACAATCATAACCCTCTTCCTCCAAAATATTATGTCCCCATTCTCCACCTATTCCATGCAAACCATTGATTATTTTACCATTCACCACTAAGCCTCCTCCCACACCAGTACCCATAATCACACCAAAACATAATTCAGGCTTAATCAACTTTCCCGCTCCTAAAATTGTCTCCGCCAAAGCAAAACAATTTGCATCATTAGCCATCCTTATTTTTATGTCCAAAAGATTTTCCAAATCCCTTTTTAAAGGTTGATCATTCAAACATAAAGTATTCGAATTTTTCATTAATTGAGTATCAGGAACTAAAACCCCAGGAGTAGCTATACCTAGACTCTTAGGCTTTAAATTTAATTTCTTCGATATGCTTCGAACAAGCTTTTGAATCTGACTCAAGATATGCTCATAACCCTTTTCACGCTCTGTATTAATTCTTTCCCTCGCAAGAATCACTAGATTTTCTCCATCCCATTCTATAACAGCACATTCAATTTTAGTCCCCCCTAAATCTATCCCCCAAAGAATCTGATTTTTACCTTCTATTGTCATCATTTTCCAAAATACTTAAATAACTCATATACCTAGATGAAGCTATTTCTCCATTCTCCAAAGCCTTTATTATGGCACATCCTGGTTCTACAGTATGTCGACAATTATTGAATTTACAATTATTCATTAATTCCCTAAATTCGGGAAAATAATGACCCAATTCCACTTCTTCAATTTCTAATATCCCTAATTCTTTAATACCCGGACTATCAACAATAAATGTATTTTTCTTTAATTCAAACATAGTGGCAAAGGTGGTAGTATGCTTTCCTTTTTTCGCATAATCAGAAACCTCTTGCGTTTTTATGCGCAAAGCTGGATTCACCAAATTCATTAAGGAAGATTTCCCAACACCAGAATGTCCTGCTAATAAAGAAACCTTCCCTTCAATATTTTTCTCAAAAATATCTATTCCAAAATTATCATCTACGGAAGTGAATATATAAGAATAACCCAAACTTTCATATAAGTCGGCTAAGTATTCTACCTCTTCTAACTCTTTTTCTTCCAATAAATCCATTTTATTGAAAACAATCGTAACAGGAATACGATATGCCTCCGCCGTTACAAGCATTCTATCTACAAAACCTAAACTTGTTTTGGGGAATTTATGAGAATATACCAATAATAATTGATCAATATTGGCAGCCAAAATTTGACCTTGCCCAGTTTTATGAACAGACTTTCGAATAATATAGTTTTGCCTTGGAAGTATTTCCTCTATAATAAGTGTATTATTCTGCTCATCTTCTACGGAATAAATAACCCTATCCCCAACTGCTATTGGATTTGAAATACCTTTTGAATCTAGTTTAAATTTACCTTTTAATCTCCCTGGCAATACCTCACCATCCTCACATCTTACTTCGTACCAAGAACCAGTAGATCGTAAAATTAAACCTTCCATTTAAACATTTTTTGTTTGAATATAGTCGAATATTTTTTCCGTTGCCCCCTTCGAACCTAAAATAAAGTCCAAAGACTTTTCTTCAATTTTCTCTCTCTCCTTTTTATTTTTCTCTAAATATAAAATTTTTTCTAAAATTTCTTGATCAGTCTCAATAGGAAAAGCAATTTCATTATTGACTAAATTTATCGCCTCATCAAATTTTTCATAATTCTTATTCCCAAAAAATATTGGTGGACCAAATACAGCAGCTTCTAAAGTATTATGTAAACCTTTTTTAAATGCTCCTCCTATATAAGCAAAACTTGCCCCTTTATATAAACCAGAAAGCTTTCCCATCTCATCTACTATCATAACATCCTGTTTATCCAATGTTTTTTCCGCCTGGGTCGAATAAACAAGACTCTTATCTATTCTCGATTCCCATGCTTTCATTTGATCAGACTTGATCTCATGAGGAACAATAATCCAACGATAATCTAATAATGAATTATTGATCAAAGGAATAATCCTTTGCATATCTTCCTCCCACACAGAACCACAAACGATAAACGACTTTCTTCCGATAAATTTAGTTTTTATTTCCCAATCTTTTAAAGATTTAGAATTTTCCAAAACTCGATCAAACCGGGTATCACCTACTACCTGAGTCTTATTTATTCCTATGGAATTTAATAGATTATGTGATTTTTTATTTTGAAGATATATTTTATCGAATTTTTTCAAAAGTTTTATAAAAAATCCCCCATACCATTTAAAAAAGACTTGATTCTCCCTAAATATTGCTGAAACTAAAATTAAAGGAATCTTTTTTGCAGAAATTTGGTTTATATAATTAGGCCAATATTCATATTTAATAAATATTGCCATCTTAGGTTGAGTAAATTTTAAGAATTGATTCACATTAGATTGCGTATCTAAAGGCAAATAACAAACCTTATCAACCTGGGAATAGTTTTTTAAATGATTATAGCCAGAAGGAGAAAAAAAGCTAAGTAGTAAAAAATGATTGGGATATTCTCTACGGATTCGTTCAATTAATGGTCTTCCCTGCTCAAATTCTCCAACAGATGCAGTATGAAACCAAAGCAAAGGACGATTCTCTGGATTCAAACCCTTTAAATCATCCCAAACTAGGATTTGGCCATCTACCCAAGCCCTTATTTTTGGATTGAAAGATTTAAAAATTGAAATAAAGAAATAAGTAAGTTTTAAAAAAACTGAATACAAAATATCGAAATAATTTATCAATAGTTAAATTTACAAAAAATTATCATTTATGAATTGGATTGAACTTAGAGATTTAGCAGAAATAAATAAAATAAAAGAAGATTCTTTTGAAAAACCTATCTTAATTTTCAAACATAGTACACGTTGTTCAATTTCGGGAACAGCACTTTCTAGATTTGAAAGAAACTGGGACCTAGAAATTCCTGCTTATTATTTAGATTTAATTGCCTATCGTCCGATTTCCGCTGAAATTGCAGAGGTATTTGGAATTGAACATCAATCTCCCCAAGTATTATTAATTGAAAACGGAAAATGTATCTATTCTGCCACTCATTGGGAAATAGATGCAAACGAAATAAAAAATCAACTAGCAGAATCTTAATTTTAAGAATATTTTGTAAATTGTTAACATGAATAAAGGCCTAATCCTTTCGATCTTTTTCGCAATCCTAATCTCCCCTGTTTTCGGACAAAGGAGGTCGACTGCTGCAAGTCAGGAGGAAAGCAATGCTAATTCAAAGACTGTAACAATTTCTGCCCCTTCTTCCTCCACTCGAACCTCCAATAGAAATGGTTATCGAGCGCCAAAAACCTCGTATTGGGCGATTGGTGCATCTGCATCTACTAATTCTAGTCCGATTGGTGGCATTTCAATAAAAAATACTTTTGGAAAAAATCCATTAAAATTGAATTTAATCTCTGTTGATTTTGTGAATATCAACGATTATCGTCAGTTCAAATCTCCTTATTCTTTTAATGGAACTAATTATATCGAAGGAAAAATTAACTATTTATTTGTTTTAAGACCGAGTTATGGGAAAGAATTTGCCTTTTTACAAGCAGCAGATGATACAAGTCCTTCCTTAAAAGGATTTATTTCCTCCGGACCAAGTATTGGGTTTGAATCCCCATATTATGTTCAAATTTCTCAAAATTTTTCAGGACGCTCCACACTAATTCAAGTTCCTTATTCAGATATATTTGCAAATATTTATCCGAATCCAGCAATTGTAGGATCAGGAGGCTGGTTTAAAGGCCTCTCTCAAAGCTCTATCCAACCAGGTTGGCATGCAAAAGGAGGAATTAATTTAGATTATAGAAATTTTAAAGGAAATTATTTTGGAATCGAAATAGGTGCAAGTATAGACTATTTCGCGAATGAAATTGTACAATTATACAACGTAAAAGGTCGGAATTTATATAGTGGTGCGTATATTTGTATGTATTTTGGAAAATCACATCGATAAAAATGATTGAAGAAGCGCAAGTAAATTCAGGTAAATTAAACAAAAAACCAGATTGGTTAAGGGTTAAACTTCCTACAGGAGAAAATTATCAAAAGGTACGCAAACTTGTTGATGAATATAAACTCCATACAATTTGTCAATCAGGCAATTGTCCGAATATGGGTGAATGTTGGGGTGCAGGAACTGCAACTTTCATGATTCTCGGTAATACCTGTACCCGATCTTGTACGTTCTGTGCTGTTGCAACAGGTAGACCCAATGAATATGATGAAGATGAACCAAGAAGGGTTGCCGAGGCAGTACATTTAATGAAAGTAAAACACGCAGTTATTACATCCGTAAATAGAGATGAATTAAAAGATCGAGGTGCAGAAATTTGGTATCAAACCGTTAAACAAATTAAAGAATTAAGTCCAAATACAACAATTGAAACCTTAATTCCAGATACCAAAGGAAATTGGGATGCTTTAATTCGTATGATCGAAGCAGGACAAGAAGTCGTATCCCATAATATTGAAACAGTAGAAAGACTTTACAGATTTGTTCGTCCACAAGCCAAATATCATCGTAGCTTAGAACAAATTAAACTAACAAAAGAATTCGGAAAAAGAACTAAAACAGGAATCATGCTAGGTCTGGGAGAAACAAAGGAAGAAGTCTTCAAGGCAATGGATGATTTGGCAGAAAATGGTTTAGATGTGTTAACAATCGGCCAATACTTACAACCTACAAAATTACATCATGAGGTAATAGAATGGATTCATCCAGATACCTTTGCTATGTATAAAGAAGAAGGTTTAAAAAGAGGTTTCAATTATGTTGAATCAGGAGCTTTAGTTCGATCTAGCTACCACGCTGAAAGACATATTTAATTCATGGCAAATACAAAAAACGAATATGATTTTATTATTGCTGGCGGTGGAATGGCGGGCTTGTCTTTGGCCTATTATCTAAGCAAAAGCAATTTAAATTCGAAAAACGTTTTAATTATTGACCAAAATGCTAACCATAAATCCAATAAAACTTTTTCATTTTGGGCGGAAGAAGAAAAAATTCCTTTTAAAGAAATAGTGGAAAAATCATGGACAAAAATCGCTGTTCAAGGCAAAACCCTTTTACCCAATGTTCTAGAAATTTCCCCTTATTTATATTCAACTTTAAAAGGTGAAAGTTTTGAAAAATATTTAAAAGCAGAAATAAAAAAAGTTAGTAATTTCCATTTTCTTACCACCGAAATACACCAAATCCGTTTTGGAGGAATAGGAACCATCATCGAAACTGAAAAAGGAGATTATATCGCTAAAGAAAAAGTTTTTGATAGTATTTCGAAATTCCCCTACGATCAAAACGATGAAAAATATGTAAAACAACATTTTATCGGATGGAGAGTAGAAACCAAATTCCCAACCTTTAAAACAGAATTCGCAAAACTTTTCGATTTTAGAGTATCTTCTGGTAATCCTTGTGAATTCATGTATTACCTACCCATTAATTCGCATACTGCCCTATTGGAACATACTTTTTTTAGCACAAAAATCCAGGAGGAGGATTATTATAGAAAGAAAATAGGCAATTATTTAGAAACAATTTTAGGAATTAAAGAGTATGAATATACTCTTATCGAGGAAGAAAAAGGGATTCTTCCCATGGTGGAAATTGACGTTGACCAAACTATAGGAAATAAATGGATTAAAATTGGCACTCCAGGTGGGTTTCTTAAATCCAGTACAGGATATAGCTTCATGAGAACCCAAACTTATTTAAAAGAATTGGTTTCAAATTTGGAAAAAAATAAATTTAAAGCCCCTATCCTTCAAAAATCAAAATTTAAAAAATTTCAAGATAAAGTTTTATTAGAAGTGTTGAAAAACCCACTAGTAAATTCTAATGAAATATTTGAAATCCTTTTTGAAAAAAATGCACCTAATCTTGTATTAAAATATTTAGATGAGGATACCACTTTCTGGGAAGATTTAAGAATTATGTCCTCCGTCCCAACAAAAATTTTCATAAATGGGGCAATTAAAGTACTTTTGCAAAGAAAATAATTTAAAAAAAATATGTCTTATTTATTTACGTCTGAATCCGTTTCTGAGGGTCATCCAGATAAAGTTGCAGATCAAATTTCCGATTCTTTAATCGATCATTATTTGGCAATTGATCCCAACTCTAAAGTCGCTTGTGAAACCTTGGTTACAACGGGACAAGTTATTTTAGCTGGTGAGGTTAAAAGTACTGCCGCTTTGGATGTTCAGTCTATCACGCGAGATGTAATTAAAAAAATAGGATATACCAAGGCTGAATACATGTTTGAAGCAAATTCTTGCGGTATTCTAAATGCCATTCACGAACAATCTGCTGATATCAACCAAGGTGTTGACCGTGCCAATCCAGAGGAACAAGGTGCGGGTGACCAAGGTATCATGTTCGGCTATGCCTCTAAAGAAACAGAAAATTTCATGCCATTGGCATTGGATCTTTCTCATAGAATCTTAATTGAATTAGCCGAAATTCGAAAAAGTAGACCAAATTTAATCGGGTATTTAAGACCTGACGCAAAATCCCAGGTAACAATTGAATATTCAGATGATCATAAGCCTATTCGTATCGATACCATCGTTGTTTCTACACAACATGATGATTTTGATTCGGATGAAAAGATGCTAGCGAGAATCAAAAAAGATATCATTGAAATTGCCATCGAAAGAGTGAAAAAATCTTTACCTGCACATATTCAAGCCTTATTTACCGAGGATATCCAATACCATATTAATCCTACAGGAAAATTTGTTATTGGTGGTCCGCATGGAGATACAGGACTTACAGGTAGAAAAATCATTGTAGATACATACGGAGGAAAAGGAGCCCATGGTGGTGGAGCATTCTCTGGTAAGGACCCTTCGAAAGTAGACCGTTCTGCAGCTTATGCTGCACGCCATATCGCCAAAAATATGGTGGCAGCAGGAATTTGTGACCAAATTTTAGTGCAAGTATCTTATGCCATTGGGGTTGCAAAACCTTGTGGATTATTCATTGATACCTATGGAACATCCAAGGTCAATATGACCGATGGAGAAATTGCAAAAAAAGTTGAGGCAATTTTTGATATGCGACCGTATTTCATCGAACAAAGACTGAAACTAAGAAATCCTATTTATTCAGAAACTG
>JBJOIA010000045.1:0-10652 GCA_046047395.1 Bacteroidota bacterium
TACCTTGCAAATTCGCCCAAAAGCAATGAGTCCTATAAAGCAATCAATGCGGCTATCCAAAAGGTAAAAGAAACTGGCGACCTTCCGGTACCTTTGCATTTAAGAAATGCGCCTACTCAATTGATGAAAGATTTAAATTATGGGGAAGATTATCTTTATCCTCACGATTTCCCGAATAATTGGGTAGAACAAAATTATCTTCCTGAAGAAATTAAAAATTCGGAATTTTATAAATTTGGTGAAAATAGTCAGGAACAGAAAACCAAAGATTATTTAGATAAAATAAAGAAGAGAAAAAATTAATCGTGGCATTCCATCATCCACAAAAATCCATCTTCGTATTCAATTTCAACCATACCATCGGCAACCGTTTCATTACTAGAAGATGTTTGTAAGCCCAATTCTAAAAGAGGATGGTTTAATTCATATTTCAAGCCCTTTGAACGAACATTTTTAGCAAAACCAAACGGAATAATTGATAAAGCTGTACCCTTGGGATACCATTTTTGAAATTTATTTTTTAATGGATAAATGACCGAATAATCATCCATCAAACTTATCTTAATCTGTTCAGCATATTTTTTTATTGAATGAAGATTATTCAATGTATGATCCATTCTCTTGCCAGTCGCCCAGACTATATTTACTCCCGTCCATCCCCTTTCAATTAAAAACTCTATTCCCTTTTCCAAATCTGTTAAATCTTGATTAGGGGCAAAAATTTTTTCTAAAGGATAATCCTTTAAATCAAGCTTGGATGAATCAAAATCACCTAACCAAAAATCTACTTTTATTCCTAATTCAAGAACCTTTTCAATGGCCCCATCCAAAACCATAATACTCGGAGACCATTCTAATAATTGCTCCAATAAATCCATAGAACATTGCTCTCCATCTGCAATAATTAAAGCTGGCTCCTGCTTTTCTCGAACTATATGATGCGACGACATACTTAATTTTTAAAATCGGATTTACCTCCTGTTTTGGAAAGTAATTTTACTTCTCTAATTTCAATACCTTTTGAGATGGATTTACACATATCATAAATCGTAATGGCAGCAATATTCACTCCTGTAATTGCTTCCATCTCAACCCCAGTTTTTGCCTCCACTTCGCAAGTGCAAATTATCCTTAGCTGATCAGATAATTTCTCAAATTCAAAATTACAGGTATTCAAACCTACTGGGTGACAGAATGGAATCAGATCGGCGGTTTTCTTTGCGCCCATTGTTCCTGCCACCAAAGCAACCTGCAAAATATTACCTTTTTTATTATTCCAACCAGATGCTTCCATTTTACTCATAATATCTGATCCAAAAAAGACAATTGCCTGAGCAATGGCTGTTCTTTTGGTAATCGCCTTTTCCCCAATATTTACCATACCAGGTTCTCCTTTTTCATTTAAATGAGTAAATTTGTCTTCCATCTATGAAAATTTAATCTTTAAAATTACAAAATTAAATGCAATTAATTCGAGTTGAACAAGCAATAGAAGAAATTCATTCCTATCCTTTGGAACTTGGGACGGAAGAAATTTTCACTAATCAAAGTTTGGGAAGAGTTTTGTCTGAGAATATCATTGGAGATCGAGATTTACCCCCTTATAATCGTTCTACCATGGATGGAATTGCGATTTCAAACCTTAATAATAATGAGGCCTCAGTAGATGGAATACTTTATGCAGGAGAAACAAATGAGCATATACCAGAAAATTTTCAAGCTATTGAAATCATGACTGGAGCAATTGTACCGAATAACACCCATTGCATCATACCTAAAGAAGAATTGATATTTTTTGAGAAAAATGGAAAAAAATGGGTAAAATGGCCGAATTTTCAACCAAAAGAAATGCAATTTATTCATCTACAAGGTTCCGATTCAAAAAAAGGGGATATCCTTGTAAATAAAGGTAAGAAAATTAATGCCTTAGATATTGCCTTGGCTTTATCCGTAGGAAATAATACCTTATTAGTTGAAAAAAGACCTAAAATTGCCATAATTTCTACAGGCGATGAATTAGTTTCCGTGGAAGAAAATCCTTTGCCCCATCAAATTAGAAGTTCAAATTCCGGAATGCTTGCAAGTATTTTAACTGAAAAAGGATTAAGCTCAGAATTATTTCATTTGAAGGATGACAAAGATTCTTTGTTAAAAAACCTGAGGAATATAATCGAAAAATTTGATGTATTATTAATTTCAGGAGGCGTTTCGGCTGGGAAAAAAGATTTTCTTCCAGAATGCTTAGAGCAATTATCCATAAAAAAGGTTTTTCATAAAATTGCCCAAAAACCAGGAAAACCTTTGTGGTTTGGGTTAAATCTAGAAAAAAAGAAATGGGTTTTTGCCTTTCCAGGAAATCCAATTTCAACCTTTTTATGTTCAAAAATATATTTTTTACCTTGGCTTTTGAAAATTGAAATTTTTAAAGGATATTGTAATGTAGAAAATCCACAATTCAAATCCGTAGATTTAGACTTATGGCTTCCTTTTCAATGGATTAAGGAAAATTCTTTGGCGAAAATAATAAATCATAATGGCTCCGGCGATATGGTTAGTTGGTCAAAAGCAGACGGTTTTATTTTGAAAAAATCAAACCAAGAGGAAAGAAATTTCCCGTTTGTTAAAATATAGAAAATTTTTATGAAATTAAAGATTCATACCTTTACTTTACCCCTTGTATATCCGTTCAAGATATCGCATGATACCCGAACCACTCAGGATACTGTTATCGTGGAATTGGAATATAAAGGCATTAAGGGTTATGGAGAAGCAACTGTTACCCCTTATTATAATATTAGTTTAGATTCAATCAAGGATCAACTTTCTGAAATTGAAAAAAATCTACCAAAAGATATCCTATATCATCCAAAAGATTTTTGGAATAAAATGAATCCTTTAATTGAACGAAAAAATAATTTCGCTCTTTGCGCATTAGATGTAGCCCTTTGGGACTTATGGGGAAAAATGCACGGAAAAAAATTATACGAGATCTGGGAACTTCCAATCAATAAAAATATTCTAACCAATTATACCATTGGAATTGATTCAATTGAAAAGATGAAACAAAAGGTTAAGGAAAATCCATTCCCAATTTATAAAATTAAATTAGGCACAGATAAGGATATAGAAATTATTGAAGAATTAAGAAAAATAACCGATTCAGTTTTTAGAGTGGACCCCAATACGGCCTGGACAGCGGACCAAACGATTGCATATGCCCCAATTTTGAAAGATTTAGGTGTAGAATTCATTGAACAACCCCTAAAACCAGATGATTGGGAAGGAATGAAAAAACTAAAAGCCCAATGTGAACTACCCATTATTGCAGATGAAGCTTGTCAAACCTTAGAGGATATAAAAATTTGTGCCGAATATTTTGACGGAGTAAATATTAAATTAATGAAATCAGGAGGAATAACCCCTGCCATTAATATGATTTACGAGGCAAGAAATTTAGGATTAAAAATCATGCTTGGATGCATGACAGAATCTACCATTGGATGCTCTGCCATAGCACAATTACTTCCTCTATTAGATTATGTAGATGTAGACGGATGTATTTTAGTTGAAGATAAAATTTCAAAAGGCATTAAAATCGAGCAAGGGAAAATAATATTTGCTGATATCAATGGAATAGGTGCTAAATTATTATAATTGATGTGAAATATAAACTTTTCATCTTTTTAATTCTCATGACCACTAAAATATTAGGACAAGAAAATTTTATTCTTGAGGCCCTAAAATCTCAACCAGAAAATTTTGAAAAATTTTATTCCAATCCTGAAAAATTCAGATTGCAAATAATTTTTACTCAAATAAACAGGGATAAGAAAAATAAGCCGCATTTTAAAACCTTTAAGTATCGAACCGATATTCATGAATACTTCTACCCAGCGAGTACAGTAAAATTACCTGCCACCGTTCTAGCCCTAGAAAAATTAAACCGCTTAAATATCGACAAAAAATCTCCCCTAAAAATTCATAAAACCAGGGAATGGCAAACTGAGGTTTTCGAAGATAAAAATTCATTGAATCAAAAACCTACTATTGAAAATTATATTAAAAAAATCTTATTAGTTTCAGATAATGATGCATTTAACCGTCTTTATGAATTTATTGGACAAGAAGAATTCAATAATAGGTTAAAGGAGCTGGGTTTTGAAGAAAGCTTTATTAAACACCGGTTACAATTACCTCTCGGAATAGAAGAAAATAAAATTACTAATCCAATTTCCTTCTATAATTCAAAAGGAAAAGAGATCTATTTTCAGGAAGAAAAAAAATCTAATTTCAATTTCCCAGAAAAAAAGATCCTATTAGGAAAAGCTTATTTGAATAACCAGGATTCATTGATAAATTCTCCTTTTGATTTTTCAGATAAAAATTCCTTTGCCCTAAAGGATCAACATGAAATTCTAAAAAAAATAATTTTCCCTGAAACCTATGCCCCATCGGAAAGATTGAAATTACGGAAAAAAGATTTTGATTTTCTTTATCAATATTTATCCGAATACCCTGAAGAATCAAATATTCCTCATTACAGAAAAGAAAAATATTTTCCAAGTTATTGCAAATTCCTATATTATGGCTCATTTCCTACAGATATTATGGAACCCAATATCCGAATATTTAATAAGGTTGGAGCTGCATATGGATTTCTAACAGACAATATGTATTTAGTAGATTTTGAAAATAAAATTGAATTTTTTCTATCTGCTACCATTATGGTGAATGAGGATAATATTTTCAATAATAACCATTATGAATATGACGAAGAAGGTTACCCCTATTTCCGCGACTTAGGAAAATTATTTTATACTATCGAAAAGAATCGTTTAAAAGAAAACGAACCGAATTTAAAAAAATGGCAATTAAATTATGATTGAGCCTTTGGCTTTCGAATCAATAAATATATCCCCGCCAATACACAAGGAATCGAAAGGATTTGTCCCATATTTAGCGCCATTCCATCTTCAAAAGAAACTTGATTTTCCTTGAAAAATTCATAAACGAAACGAAGTCCAAATATCCAAATTAAAAACAAACCTGTAGTAAGACCAGGACGAAGTTTAGCTTTATGTTTATTCCAAATAAAACTTAAAACGAAAAATAATATTAGACAGGAAATTGCTTCATATAATTGACTCGGATGACGCGGAAGAACTTGTCCACCCGCTGCTACAATATGTTCTGTATCTCTAAAAAACTTAAAGGCCCAAGGCATATCAGTTGGTTTCCCAACAATTTCAGAATTCATTAAATTCCCCATTCGAATAAAAAAACCTCCTAAAGCAACTGTCAATACTACCCTATCTACTACGTATAAATAGGACATTTCGGGATGCTTTTTATGATATAGATAAAAAGCAGAAAATAAACCGACTGCAGCACCATGAGAAGCTAAACCTGCAAAGGGCGGAGTAACCATTTCAATAAAAAAATGTATTGGATCAGACAAAAGCAAGGGATATTCATAAAAGAAATAATGCCCGAGGCGAGCGCCGATAACTGTTGCGAAAATCGCGTACATTAATAATTCATCGGCTTGTTCAACCGGTCTTCCTTCTTTTTTAAATACGAAAGATAATACTTGAAAGCCTGCAAAAAATGCTAAAGCAAACATTAAACCATAATATCGTACACTAAAACCAAAAAGATTAAAAATTTCAGGATCTGGATTCCAATCGATAAATAATAAATTCATATTTCAATTAATTTATTCAAAATTACGAATATTTAGTTTTCTTGCAAGTTTATAAGATTCTTTAAGATATTGCCAAAAATAGCCATTTGGTCTATTCGGTTTTTTATTTAATTACCATATTAAGATATTTGTGATAGCTATTTGAACTAATCAAGTATAATTAAAATTCAAAATTATGAAAAAATCCATTTTTGTTTCCGCCTTTACTCTGGTAGTTGGATTAAGTTCTTGCTCCCAATTAGAAAATGCTAATCCTGTTCAGGATGTTATCACCACTGACAATAGTCCTGTTCCTTCCGCAGTAGTTGAAACAGTTACTCAACTCTATCCTAATGCTGATCAAGTAACTTATACTTCTATTGTTCCAAATAAAGTATATGGGGCAAGTGTTCAATTAAATTCAACTGTAACCAATTCAGTGGTATTGGATTCTAGCGGACGAGTAAGAGAAAATTATACAAAAATTGACCAACAGGAATTACCTGCAGCGGCCTTAACGTATTTAGATACGAATTATCCAGGATATACCTTTTTACGTGCTTCAAAAGATACGGTTTCTGCATCAGCTTCCTACCATGTACATATCAGTTATCAAACAAATGAATATTCTTTAATGTTCGATGAAGTAGGTGCTGTAACTTCTGAATTTACTGTTCCTGCACGAGGGGAAAGAGGAAAAGGAGGAAAAGGGCCAAGAGGATTTGAAGGAGGAGTACCTCCGTTTGTTGTAGATTCAATTGCACAAGCTGATTTACCAGCAGCAGTACTGGCAGCAATTGATGGGTATGTATTCATTCGGGCATCGGTAATATCTGACCAGGCAGGAGCAAAAATTTATCATATTCTAGCTAGCCAAGATTCCACCTACTATAAATTCTTAATCGATGAATTAGGTACAATTATTGATACTAAATCAAAAGATGAAGCTGATTTTGGAAATGGATATGCAAGAGGAAGAGGACATAATAAAGGGGAACATCATGATGATGGTTCAACAATGGATTCATTATCACAAGATAAAATTCCAACTGCAATAATTACCTATTTAGATACAAATTATTCAGGGTGGACATTTGAAAGTGCAAGAATAAAATTAAAAGATGGAATAATCATTGGAACTGGCATAGTATTTATTTTAAATGATAATAAATATTTGATCGTTTTTGATGACAATAATGAATTCAAAGAATTAAAAAAGTTGTAAAGGTTTAAAGGTTTAATAAATTATGTTTACATGAAAAAGCTATTCAAAATTTGGATAGCTTTTTTCTTATTAATGTATTATTTTTTGTATTTTTAAATAAAAAAAATCTCATGAAAAAATCTATTTTATTATTAATTGTATTATTAGGATTAAACTTTACAGGAATTGCTTCCGATCAGCCAAGGGTATTTGAATTAAGAATTTATCATACCTATGAAGGTAGATTAGATGCCTTATTAAACAGATTCAAGAATAATACTATGCGTATTTTTGTTAAACATGGTATGTCGAATATTGCTTATTGGACACCCGTAGACAAGCCGAATACTTTGTATTATATCATGGCATATCCGAGTTTAGAAGCAAGAAATGCATCGTGGAAAGCATTTTCTAATGACCCAGAGTGGAAGGATGTAGCAGAAAAATCACAATTAGATGGAAAAATTGTAGAATCAGTAGAATCTGTTTTTCTAAATCCAACAGATTTCTCACCTATCCAATAAATTATTATGAAAAGAAGAGAATTTGCAGGAGCACTAGGATTAGGGCTCCCTTTCCTATCGAATATAAAAGAAAATAAATCTTTCAATCCCAAAGAATCTAAGCCCTTCAATTTAAAATACGCTCCTCATTTTGGGATGTTCAAACATTCTGCTGGAGATAATCTTCTTGATCAGGTTCAATTCATGTTCGACCATGGATTTAGAGCCATGGAGGATAATGAAATGATGGAGAGACCATTGGAAACCCAAAAAGCCATTGGTGCAAAAATGGAAAAATTGGGGATGGAAATGGGTGTATTCGTTATTAAATACCCAGATTTTTTTGATGGAAAAACAATGACTTCTGGCGATAAAGATAGAACCAAAGTCTTTGTTGATGCCTGCAAAAAGGCAGTTGAAACGGCAAAAATTGTGAATGCTAAATGGATGACCGTGGTGCCGGGTGTTTACTCACGCGAATTACCCATGGGAATCCAAGAAGGAAATGTTATTGAAAATTTGAAAAGAGGAGCTGAAATATTAGAACCGCATGGACTAACCATGGTTTTAGAACCTTTATCAGATAATCCAAATTTATTTTTAAGACATGCCGATCAATCTTTTGCCATTTGCAAGGCCGTGGGAGGAACAGCATGCAAAACTTTATATGATATATATCATATGCAAAGAAATGATGGAGATTTAATTAAAACCATAGATGCTTGCTGGGATGAGATAGCCTATTTCCAAATCGGTGATAATCCTGGAAGAAAAGAACCTACTACAGGTGAAGTAAATTACCAAAATGTTTTTAAACATATTCATTCCAAAGGATTTAATGGAATATTGGGAATGGAACATGGAAATAGTAGACCTGGCAAGGAAGGAGAAATGGCGGTTATTGAAGCTTATAGAAAGGTTGATATCGAATAATTTGTAATTTCAAAAAAATATTTAGATATTAGTCTAAATATTTAAACAATAAAATGGAAGCGATATATAAAGCCTTAAATGATACTACTCGTCGGGCTATTTTAGAATTCCTTTTGGATGGGCCCAAGAATGCGGGACAAATTGCCAATCAATTTGATATGACCAAACCTAGCATTTCTCATCATTTGGATTTACTAAAACAGGCTAATCTAGTAGAATCTGCAAAAAAAGGTCAGTTTATCGAATATATATTAAATAAACAAGGATTCGAACCAATCAACGATTGGTTCATTCCTTTTAGAAATCATTTTGAATTTCCAAAGCCAAAAATTCGTCTATAATGAAAAATCTAAGTAAAGAATTTGATTTTTTACATTCTATTGCTCCTAATAATTTAGAAGGAATAGCAATTACCACCACTCCTAAAAAAGGCTTCTTTCAAAAACTAAGCTTAATTTTTAACAAAAAAGCATTTGATACAGAAATTTCATTTTTTCTTTTAGGGAAAGATGAAATAAAAATTGTACATTTCTTAAATGGGGTTTTAAATAAAAGCATTGAGCATCCTATAGATAAAATCAAAAATATTTATATTTCAAAAGGAATTACTGAGGAAGGAAATATCAATACGCTAAATGCAGAATTAGAAATAATTACCAAGGTAAATAAAGATGAAACTGTTCAGACAAAATCTGTTAATTATACCTTATTACCTGCATTTTTAGGTGAAAATGCGGAAAGAATCAATTCCCCTGAAACCCTTATTTATGCAAAAGAACAATTGAAGAAAATTGAAGAAAAAATAAAATCAATTAATCAGTAGAACCATCAAATTTTACATCGAATAATTCCTTGGATCGAAAAGCCACAACGCTAACGATCAGCATGGTAATTATTCCTCCTCCTACGACAGCTGGAACCGCACCAAATGCCTTTGCTGCTACTCCAGATTCAAAGGCCCCTAATTCATTGGAAGAGGAGACAAATATCCCATTTACAGAAGATACCCTCCCTCTCATATTATCTGGTGTAAAAAATCGAAGAGCAGTCTGACGAATTACAACTGAAATTGAATCGAATGCACCTGTTAAAAATAAAGCAAATAAAGAGAGCTGAAAATTAGTTGATAAACCAAAAACAACGGTTGAAACACCAAATCCGAAAACAGCCCACAAAAACTTTTTCCAAGCATTATTTAATGGAGGATATAAAATCATTAAAAACATGGTGAGTGTGGCCCCTAGAGATGGCGCCGCCCTTAAAAATCCGAGTCCTTCTGCTCCTACATGTAAGATATCCTCTGCAAACACAGGTAAAATGGCAATAACTCCCCCAAATAATACTGAAAATAAATCCAAACTAATACTGTACAATATTGCTTTAGTTTGAAAAACAAACTTAATGCCCTGCTTGAGTGATTGTATTAAAGGTTCTTTGTCTTCTTTGGAAATAGAGGGTGGTCTCTTTTTGAAGAAAAACAACATGGAAAAAACAATTAAAAATAATCCTATTACAATCCACAAAGTGCCGGTAACACCAAACCATAAATAAAAAAAACCTGCTGAGGCTGGTCCTAAAACCATACCTAATTGCCACATGGAGGAAATCCAAGCTACAGCCTGAGAATATTCTTCCTTTGGAACAATTATCTGATTCAAGGCATTGGCAGCTGGAGAAAAGAAACCCTTACATAAACCAATTAAAAATATGACAAAATAAATCACATAAACATATTGATCTACGGAAAACAAATCTAGATTACTACTTATATAAACCAATATCGCAGAGCCTAAAATTATGCCGGAAAGACTAATTCCCATTATCGTCTTTTTATCCTTATTATCCGCAAAATGTCCTCCTAATAAAGCTATTGAAATATAGGGCAATGCTTCTGCCAAACCAATTAAACCTAATGTCAATGGATTTTTGGTTAATTGATATACCTGATAAGCCAAAACTACTTCTTGAATCAGGAGGGCAATTGTAAACAAAGTATTTCCTACAATATAGGCCCTTAATTCAACATTTTTCAATGGTTTTAAAAAACTCATGCTTAAAATAAATGTATGATAGGCTACAAATTTGCAAATTTATTTATATAATCCGAAGGCTTTTATTATTAAAGAAAAATAAAATAAAATACTGGACTTAAGTAAGCTAATTCAGCCCAAAATCTAGATTTCAAATTATGATAAAAATAATGGATGTATAATTGAATAATCATAGAAATTAATAAAGGAAGTAATTCCCACCAGGCTACCTCTTGAAGGATTACAAAAATGATTAAAATACCGAACCATAGGAATTCTATAATTTTTAATAGGGAATG
>JBJOIA010000046.1:0-8806 GCA_046047395.1 Bacteroidota bacterium
TTGGTTATCTTTGCGAACCATGGACCAAAAACACTTAAATAAAGCTACAGCAGCAGGTTTGTTAGTAGCTTTAGGAATCATTTACGGAGATATTGGAACCTCTCCTTTATATGTAATGCCATCCATCATTGGCGATCATCAAATTAATTCTATGGATGTATTAGGAGGACTCTCCTGTATTTTCTGGACATTAACTTTACAAACTACCGTAAAATATGTGATTTTAATTTTGAGAGCTGATAACAAGGGTGAAGGAGGTATTTTCGCTTTGTTCTCTTTAGTTAGGCGGCATGCCAAATGGCTTACATTACCAGCAATTATTGGAGGTGCCACCTTGCTTGCCGATGGTATAATTACTCCACCTATCTCTGTATCTTCTGCGATTGAAGGACTTAGAATGTTGAAAGCAGATGATGGTTCTCCAATTGTTACCAATACAGTGCCAATTGTATTATCAATTATTTCTGCTTTATTTATTTTTCAAGTTTTTGGGACCAAGGTTGTGGGTAAATTTTTTGGTCCAATAATGATGACCTGGTTTAGCTTCTTAGGAATTTCAGGGATTATTTGGTTGTCTAATGATTGGTCTATTCTTCGCGCTTTATCCCCACATTATGCCTATAATTTATTGACTTCTGAAACAGCAGGGGTATCAGGCTTCTGGACTCTCGGTGCGGTATTTCTTTGTACAACAGGGGCGGAGGCATTATATTCAGATTTGGGCCATTGTGGGAAAGAAAATATTCGAATATCTTGGGTTTTTGTGAAAATCATGTTGATCCTTCAATATTTCGGACAAGGGGCTTGGTTAATTGCACATAGCGGTGAATACATGAATGCAAGAAAACCAATATTTGAATTATTAGGTCCTGATTTCTTGATTCCTGAGGTAATTTTAGCAACCTTGGCAGCAATTATTGCTTCTCAGGCCGTAATTTCAGGCTCCTTTACCTTGATTTCTGAGGCTATTCGATTAAATTTCTGGCCGAGAGTAAAACTAGTATATCCTTCAGATCAAAAAGGACAATTATATGTGCCTTCCATCAATATGTTGCTATGGATGGGATGTACAGGTATTGTTCTATATTTTAAAGAATCTACCAATATGGAAGGAGCCTATGGTCTGGCAATCACCTTAACCATGATGATTGATACCATGCTTATGACCTACTATTTGCATATCAAGAAAGTAGACCTATGGTGGATATTCTTATTTTTAATCATCTTCCTTTCAATTGAAGGGTCCTTCTTGGTTGCCAATTTGGAGAAATTCTGGCATGGGGGTTATGTTTCATTATTCGTAGCAACTCTAGTGGCATTTATCATGTATGTTTGGTGGAGAGCCAATAAGATTAAAAAAGAATTGACAGAATACGAAAAACTTTCAGACTATATCACTCCTTTAAAGGAATTAAGTAGAGATGAAACAATTCCAAAATATGCTACTCACTTAGTATTTATGTCCAATGCGGGTAGACAAACAGATGTGGAATCCAAAATTATCTATTCCATTTTTCAAAGAAGACCTAAGAGAGCAGATATTTATTGGTTTATCCATGTTGATACCATGGATGATCCGTATACGATGGATTATAAAGTGAATATCATTGAACCAGATGATATCATCAAAGTTACCTTTAAATTAGGTTTTAGAGTTGATCAAAAAATCAATGTATATTTTAGAAAAGTTGTTGAAGATTTAGTAGCTGCCGGCGAGGTAGATATTACCTCTCGTTATCGTTCACTGAATGAACAAAATGTAATCGGAGATT
The DNA here is from genome assembly GCA_046047395.1 of Bacteroidota bacterium. Lineage (GTDB taxonomy): Bacteria > Bacteroidota > Bacteroidia > Cytophagales > Spirosomataceae > CAZVFE01. The sequence goes on from JBJOIA010000046.1 coordinate 1,773, forward strand.
TTAGGTTCGTTGTATTAGAAAAATTCCTTTCCTACGACAATGATTTGCCTTTACTAGATAGATTAATCATGAAGGCTTATTTCTTCCTAAAACATTATACTTCCGCTGAAGACAAATACTTTGGCTTAGATAGTGATGCCGTTAAATTGGAAAAAGTTCCTTTAATTATAAAACCTGTTACCAAATTCAATCTTAAACGAATTGATTAATGAGTACGATATTTACCAAAATTATTGATGGTGAAATTCCTTGCCATAAAATTGCTGAAAATGATCAGTTTTTAGCATTTTTAGATATTATGCCCTTGAAAGAAGGACATGTTTTGGTGATTCCCAAACAGGAAGTAGATTATATTTTTGATTTGCCAGCAGATACTTTAGGTGAATTAATGAAATTCGCTCAAAGTATCGCCCCGGCAATTAAAAAAGCTTGTCCTTGTAAAAGATTAGGCGTAACTGTTATTGGTTTGGAGGTACCTCATGCGCATGTGCATTTAATACCGATGAATTCCATGTCTGATGTGAATTTTGCCAATCCAAAACTTCGGCCGAGTCAGGAAGAATTAGCAGCAACAGCAGCAAGAATCAGAACGTATTTAGGTTAGTTTTCCAACCAATTTATTGATTTCAGTTTTTGGATTCGATTTTTCATAGATAATATTATAGACAGCTTCAATAATTGGCATATCTATATTATTTTTCTTAGCAATTGAGTATATACTCTTAACTGCATAATAACCCTCAGCTACCATTTTCATTTCGAACTGGGCTGAATTTACCGTATATCCTCTTCCTAGCATATTTCCAAATGTTCTATTTCGTGAAAACTGAGAGTAGGCAGTAACAAGCAAATCTCCAAGATATCCTGAGGAATTTAAATCACGATTTTCTAAAGGATAAACCCTATCCAAAAATCGTTTTATTTCTTGCATTGCATTCGAAACCATCACCGCTTGGAAATTATCTCCAAATCCTAATCCATGTGTAATTCCGGAGGCAATCGCTATGATATTTTTGATTACGGCGCAATATTCCACTCCGTATAAATCTTTTATAGGGTGGGATTTCATATATCTTCCTTCCATCAAATTGGAAAACTTTTCAGCTAATTCTAAATTAGGAGATGCTATCGTTAAATAAGATTGCCTTTCCATGGCAATTTCCTCTGCATGGCATGGCCCTGCAATGACGCAAGTATTCATTTTTGAGGTAGAAAATTTAGCCTCCATCCAATCCGTCACAAGAATATTTTCCTCCGGAATCATCCCTTTTATAGCAGAAACAATTTTTTTGTCTTGTATTAAATGAATCGGGCAATTTTCTAAGGATTCAGGAATGAAAGCTGCTGGTATGGCTAAAATCACAAATTCCGTACCATTTAGGGCATCCGTCATTTTTGTATAGACTTTTACCTTTCTAGGGTTGATGATTACATCCGTAAGATAGCTAGGATTATGATTATATTTTCGAATATATTCTACATCAGACTTTCGTCTTATCCACCATTTTACCCGAACATTATTTTCAGTTAAAATTTTAATAATCGATGTTGCCCAGCTTCCTCCTCCTAAAACCGTTATTTGTGTTGGGATTTTATTCTTATTTAATTCCATATTGTAAAATTACATAGAACATTTTCCATTTTCTTTAGACCTTCTAATTTTTTTTTAGCAATATTGTAATAATCTAAACTTAATAATACTATGTTAAAGAAAATTTCATTCGTTTTCTTGATTTTTTCATGCCTAAGTCTATCAGCTCAAACACCTTTGCCTGAGCACCCAAGACCAGATTTTCAAAGAAATCATTTTATTAATTTAAATGGTTATTGGGATTTTGAATTAGATAAAGCAGATATCGGAATCAAAGAAAACTGGGCGCTAAATAAGAAGTCCTATCAAACCAAAATTTTAGTTCCATTTCCTTGGGGTTCCAAGCTTTCAGAAGTAGAAAATACAGCTGATATTGGCTGGTACCATAGGAAAATTACCATTCCTGAAGAATGGCAAAATCAACGTCCTTTTTTGATTATTGGTGCAAGTGATTGGGAAACTTCGGTTTATTTAGATGGAAAATTAATAGGTAGCCACCAAGGTGGTTATACTCCTTTTGAATTTGATTTGAGTAAGCATATTCAAATTGGAAAAGAACATGATTTAGTCATTCGAGTAGATGATATTCGGCGAGATTTCACCCTTTATGGAAAGCAAGGTTATGGAGATGCAAAAGGTATTTGGCAAACCATTTATTTAGAGCCAAGAGGGTTAAATTTCATTCAATCCTATCAAATAAATCCCGATATAGACAAAGAAGTACTAAAAGTATTTGTCGAATTAAATCAAGTTTCAACTGAAAATTTGGACCTTCAAACAAAAATTGGGGATAAAATTTTTACTGAAACTATTTTAAAAGGAAAGAAAATTCTTTCATTTGAAATCCCCTTTAAAAATGGAAGATTATGGAGTCTAGAGGATCCTTATCTTTACGATTACCGTGTAATTTTAGGAAAAGGAAATACCAAGGATGAATTTTCAGGATATTTTGGTTATAGAAAAATTTCGTCTGATTTTTTACCGAACTCAAAAATCCCTTATGTTATGCTGAATAATAAGCCAGTTTATTTGAAATTGGCTTTAGATCAATCCTATCATCCTGAGGGTTTTTATACCTTCCCCTCAGATGAATTCATGCGAAATGAAATTCTAATTGCGAAAGAAATTGGTTTAAATGGAATTCGTACTCATATAAAAGTAGATATTCCTCGAAAATTATATTGGGCAGATAAATTAGGTCTTTTCATAATGTCTGACCTTCCTAATTCATGGGGAGAACCAAAGGGACAAATGAAGGTAGAATCAGAAAAGACTCTAAAGGAATTAATAGCAAGAGATTTTAATCATCCTTCAATTTTCTCTTGGATTGTTTTCAATGAAGGTTGGGGATTATTCACCAATGTAGAAGAAAATGGGAAGAAAATCAGGAAATATCTACCAGAAACCCAAAAATGGGTAGGAGAGATGGTCCAAATTGCAAAAGATTTAGATCCTTCCAGATTAGTAGAAGATAATTCCATTTGTTGTGATTTTAAACATGTAAACAATACAGATATTCATTCTTGGCATTCTTATTTGCCTGGTTATGAATGGGATGCCTTCCTTCAAAAACAAGTAGATTCTACCTATCCTGGCAGTAATTGGAATTTTATGCCTGGGAATCATCAGAAGAATCAACCAATGATCAATTCAGAATTTGGAAATGTCTGGGGTTATACCGGAAGCACCGGAGATGTAGATATTACCTATGATTATCATCGCTCCATGAATGCCTTTCGGAATCATCTGAAAATTGCTGGCTGGCTTTATACCGAACATCACGATGTTATCAACGAATGGAATGGTTATGTAAGATTTGATCGTAGTCCAAAATATTTTGGATTAAAGGATATTGTACCAGGGATGTCCATTCAGGATTTACATTCTGATTTTTATATTTCCTCTGGCCAAAATATTAGTTTTGAGGTAGCAGCCGGTAAATCCATCGAAATCCCTTTAAAACTTTCTTCCTTAACGGATAAACCAACTCCTCAAAATCTTGTTATTTTGAAGAAAGAATTTTCTGGTACAAATTCAATTGGAGAAAAGAAAAATTACTGGGTAAAATATGATACCATTCATTGGGAGCCTTGGACTGTCCAGGATTTAAATCCAGAAATACTTCTTGCTCCAACTCATAAATCCATAAATACTTTGGCCTATACTATTCAAACCTTGGGAGGGAAAGTATTACATCGGAACTTTGTTAACATCATTGTACAAGATGGAGATTTGGTCGAAAAGTCAGATAAATCTATTCAATTAAGTATTCCAGTTGAAGGATATTCCCAATCTTATTTTAGTATTAAATCTTGGAAAGGAGTAAGGGGAAATAAATTAAATGGATATGGAGAAGGATTTATTGAATATGAATTTTCTTTACCAAAAGGGTTAGACGAGAAACAAATAAAATCAATGGACTTTTATGTTGAATTATCCGCCAGGGCCTTATTAGGAAGAGATATCGAAGGAGGAACTAAAATGGAAGGTGATTATATGTTGGGGAAAGGTACTTTTGATCCAGGAAAAAATCCAAATGCTTATCCTCAAACAGATAATTCAAAGGATCCTGCATTCGCTCAAATTTTTGCCAATAATATTCTTTTGGAAAATATTTTATTAAAGGATGACCCTGCAGACCATAATGGTATCTTATCATGGCATTACCAAAAAGAAGATCATAAATTGGATGAAGCGGGTACTTATGGAGAACTATTCCAAATTTCCTTGAGCCCTGATGCAATACAATCCGGTTTGAAATCCGGAAAGATTAAAATTAAAATCCAATTAATGGACGGGTCTCCAAATGGAATTTCCGTTTACGGAGATCATTCCGGGAAATATATTGTCAACCCGACCTTAAAGGTAATGACTAATTAATTTTAATATTTTCGCCATAAAGAATATATTCTTTTTGTTTGGCATGGATTTCAATGTTTTTTATTGAAATATTACGAACAGGCATTTCTGGTAATCCTCTTACCATAATGCCTGTTTCTGCATTTAATATGCGAATATTTTCCATTTGAATATCTCTGAATTGAGGAGTACCCTCATTTACAGCCTCCTTAGCAATTACAGGTTTATCCTCCCCATTTCCATGGGTGCCAACAGGATCTTTTCCCTGGTAATACATATCCAAAATAATACCTTGTCCTGCAATATTCTTCATATTAATATTTCGAATAAAAATATTCTCCACAATTCCACCTCGGCCTCTGTTGGTTTTAAAACGAAGTCCTACGTCTGTACCAAGGAATTGACAATTATTGACAAATATATTATTCACTCCCCCAGACATTTCAGATCCTACCACCACGCCACCATGGCCGTGAAAAACAATGGAATTCTCTATTACAGCATTTGCCGTTGGTCTTCCTCTTTTTCTTCCTTCTTCATCTCTTCCTGATTTCAAACAAATGCCATCATCTCCTACATCAATTTTACAATTGGAAACCAAAATATTCTCACAAGATTCAAAGTCTACCCCATCTCCATTTTGTGCATACCAAGGATTTCTTATAGTAACATCCTTCATAGTAATATGTCTACTTAACAAGGGGTGGATACACCAAGCCGGGGAGTTTTGAAATGTAACTCCTTCCAAAAGTATTTCATCACATTCCGTAAAAACAATCATATTCGGTCTTAAGAATTCCTTTATTTCTTCGGTATTTTCTAAGGACCAGCCTTCCGCTCTTACTCCAGGTCTATTTTTTGTTGACCCCAATAAAGCCCGGTCCTTAGGATACCAAGTATTTTTATCCTTTGTTAACACACCACCAGATGCAATTAAGTTATTCCAATCCCCCTCCGTCATTTTTGATTTTTTTACAGGCCTCCAATTTTCTCCGGCACCATCAATTACTCCTTTCCCCGTAATCGCAATTCGACTTAAATTTTTACCTGAAATAGGAGATTGAACACGAATAGCCTCAACTCCCTCCCAAGAAGTTTCTACCAAAGGATAATCTGCTGGGTTTTCTGAAAATTGCAATATTGCTCCTTCTTCTAAATGTAGGTTTACATTATTCTTCATTTCAATTGGTCCCGAATACCAAAATCCTTTCTCCAATAAAACCACTCCACCACCTTGGCTACTACAATTATCAATCGCCTGTTGAATCGCTTTTGTGCTCTTTTCCTTTACACTCGATATGGCACCATAATTTTTTATATTGAAGGTGTCTTTTTTGAAATATGGTCTAGAAATTAAGGGAATTTGGAATTCATATTTCCCAGAATATTCCGCTTTTTTTAAAAAACTTTTTAGGTGCTCAGAGGATTGATAAATTTGATTTGCCACCATGTTCGCTACTAATCCTGCTCCATAAACTGAAAAATGTGTATTGTCTTCTATTCCTTTTTTATATTTTGGGAATATGTTTTCAGGATAGATTAAATGAATTTTTTTAGATCTTTCCGGACCAATTTTCTCTAAATTTTCTCTTGAAAGTTTCTCCACATCAATTAAGAAAACCTTTTCTTTAGAGGCTACCTCTCTTACAACCTTTGGATAATCCCCATGTTGATCAATAAAATGTCCATTTTCATCAAATTTCCTTCTTTGAACGGGAGTCAATAAGATCGGAATGCCACCTTTTTCTTTTGTTTCATTGATATATCGCGTAATATTTTCCCGATAATCCGTATTTGCCTCTGCGTATCGGTTTGGGTCAGATATTTTTGAATCATTATGCCCGAATTGAATCAATACATAATCCCCTTTTTGAATTTGATCATAGACTTTTTTCCAGCGACCTTCATCCCGAAAACTTTTGGTACTTCTTCCATTATAGGCATGATTTTGTACTTCTGTTGCCTCATTGAATAAATTAGCAAAAGGCATTCCCCAACCAGTTTCAGGGAAATCAGCATCCCATTTATTGGCCATGGTTGAATCCCCAATCAAAAATACACGAATTTTTTCTGGTTGATTAAAACTGAAAATTAGGATTAAAATTAAAAGAGATATGAACTTTTTCAACATAGTATTTTTTTTTAGGAAAAGTTGAAAAAGTAGTATTTCTACTGAATTTAGCTTATGGCAATTGAATTTAATATGGATTGAATAATATCCTGCGTTTTGATATTCTCGGCTTCTGCCTCATACGTTAAAATGATTCGATGATTTAAAATATCCGGGGCAATATCTTTGATATCTTCCGGAATAACATAATCTCTACCATCTAAATAAGCAAGTACTTTTGCCGCCAAATTTAATTGAATGGTTGCGCGTGGAGAGGCTCCATATAAAATATAATCTTGTAATTTTTCAAGCCCATATTCTCCCGGAGTTCTTGTAGCGAAAATTATTTCAATAATATATTTTTCTAAGGATTCAGATATAGCGATTTTATTAATTTCATTCTTAATATTCTCTAAATCTTCCTTATTCATGATGGTCTTTAGGTCTGGATTGAAATTCATATCAGACATAATT
>JBJOIA010000047.1:0-6452 GCA_046047395.1 Bacteroidota bacterium
TATTGGTCTTCTCATCTAAAAATTTCAGAATTCGTTTACCTGGATTATTCCTAAAAAGTTTATTCATTACATCCTTTACCCTATTTGGTTCCTTATGAATGATATTTAATAAGATAGAATCGTAAATTTTAAACCTCAATTTGGATTCGTTCAATATTCTTCTTTTACTAAATTTAGATTTTACGATAATTTTAGAATCTTCAATCATTCTGGTGAAGGCATATCCAGTTGAATTTTTAACCATACCTGCTGCAGTACCAATTTTAAAATAATTATTAGTTATTTCTTGATTAAAATACCGATTAGACATTGGTATACAACCCATTTCTACTTGACTAGTTTCATATTTTTGACCATTTAGATTTATATGCCAATATTGGTCCCAAATCTTATTATATTCCTTTTCTGTTAATGGATTTTCATCAAAAAAAGTTATTTCGACAAATGCCTCATGAGAATTGAAGGGCAAAATATAACCAAATCCAACTGTGTTTTGAATGGATGGAAAATTAAAATCCATTAATATTGCTTTCTTTTCATTGAATTTGGGTTCCTTAATTTTTATATATTTTCCATAAAAATGTTGTTTCAATTCAATTTTGCCTTGTCCATTATTTAAATCTATTCTTGAATCTCCAATGATGGTAGAACTTAATTTTTCTCCATTTTCAAGTATGATTTCATGATTTCCACTGGAGTTAATTTGACAGTTCTTTACTCTTCCCTTGATTATTTTGATATTCTTATGGGAAGGTATTACAGTATTGAACATATAATCAAATATGGATTTTGATGAAATTAGTTGATAATGATAGGGTTTAATAAAATGATTTTGTTCCTCTAATGCCGGTCCTCTAAAACCAATATTTTCCCAGGTTTTTATTGAAAGATGCGAAAAAGAATTACTTGAATGAGCCCAATAAGCCCAATTTTTTTCCTGTCTTTCTCCACTATCAATCAAAAAGATTTTTTTATTTTGAAATTCCGAATCATTTAATATTTCCTTTAACAGAATTAAACCTGCTGCCCCAAGGCCAATGATGGTGATTTCTGCATGAGGAACCATAAATTGTATAATAGTTATAAAATATTTAACTATTTAAATGCAATTATGTTTAAAATTTGTCCAGATTAGCTAGGTATTCATTCGCTTTTTGAAGATGATTCGTCTTTTTTTCTTCGGGCATTTTATTTAAAAGGTTCACCATCATGCCCATTCTCGGATTTTTTGTAAAAAAACTTCTTTGTTCATGAATGAATCTCCAATATAGACTATCCCAAATTTCCTGCCAATCTCCTTTCGGGTAATCACTCATTTTCATTAAATAATTGCTTCCAGAAATATAGGGTTTGGTAGTCATGGTTCCTCCATCTGCAAATTGTGTCATAGCATAAACATTTGGTACCATCACCCAGTCATATGCATCAATAAACATTTCCATAAACCACCGATATACTTCTTCCGGATCAAATTCACATAATAACATAAAATTCCCCAATACCATTAATCTTTCTATATGGTGGCAATACCCCGTATTTATAATTTTTTTAATAGTAATATCTATTGGTGGAATTCCAGTGGTGCCAGTCCAAAAACTTTTAGGAATTTTTCTTTTAAATCCCCAATAGTTTTTCGTTCGTTGATAATTTCCTTTTTCGATATAAACCCAACGAATAAATTCTCTCCAACCGATGATTTGTCGAATAAACCCTTCAGTAGAATTAATTGGAATATTGTTTTTTTGTCCGAATCTTTCTGCCTCCTTTACTAATTCAAAGGGGTTTATCAGTCCAATATTGATCATGGGACTTAAAACAGAATGGTTCAAAACAATTTCATTTTTAAGAATAGCATCTTCATATTTTCCGAAGTTTAGAAATCTATGGTTGAAGAAATCATTTATTCTTTTAGTACTTGAATTCCTTTCTATTTCAAAAAGAATGGGGCCATTAATATTTCCAGGATTTTTAGGAAAATGTTTTATTACATAATCTTTCGCTTCTTTAATATAGGAATTTTCATCACTGGGAAGAAAAGTAGGTGGAAATTCATTTTTCGGATATTTTGATCTATTATCTATGTCAAATGTCCATTTTCCTTCCAAAGGTTTTTCTTGATCCATTAATAATCCTAAATTTTTTCTTTGAAGGATATAAAAGTCTGTTTGAAAATAAAAATTTTTACGGTGGGGAGTATTTTTTAATTGTTCTTTCGAGTTGATGAAAGAAGGAGATTCTAAAAATCGAATAGAATGATGATTTTTAATTGCAGCATTTTTTATTTTTCTTTCAATCCAATTATCGCAAGGATCAATTATTTCGATGTTTTCATTTTGCCAGTTTTCAATAAGAATTTCAATTTTGGATTCTTCTTGATTTGACTCGATATACTCTACCTGGAATCCAGATTTAATTAATAAATCCTTATAATATTGCATACTTGCCCGATGCAAAACCAATTTTAATTTATGGAAAGAATATAAATTGAATAGATGGAATTCTTCGATTAAATAAATCTGACTATTTTTATCCCAAATTTCTAGATTAGGAAAAAGCTGATAGGGTAGAATAATAGTTTTCAAAAGGAGTTTTCCTTATCAAACTAAATAAATAGGTTTAAGGTTTAATATTTTATTTTGTCCTAAACCCGTAGATACTTGAATAACTTGAAGATTCTTGATCCATGGATTTTATTCTCCAATAATAAGTTGAATTGGATTTTACTGGGATTTCAATCTTTGAATTGGAGGATTGGATTGGACTTACGGTTAAATTTAATACTTCGTCTTTTATTTCGGACAAATATACTTCATAATGTAGGTCATCATTATCTGGGTCAAGGCCTTTCCATTCGAAAACCAAATTCCCATTTATAGGAGAAACTGTTTTTCCTGAGGCAGGAGCAATGATTTCTGCAGCAAAAGGGGCATAATTTCTTACCCCATCACTATTTAAATAAAATTTCCATGCAGTTGTTTCCGAACTCTTTTTAGAAGTCGAATTATAGGCAATTATTTTCCATGAATAGGGATTTCCTCTTAATAATGTATAGGTTTTGGTGGTAGCGCCTGTTATTCTTTCCTTAAAAACATAATCGTAAATTAAGTTAGTGATTTGAAGTTCATAATAATCTGCATTTTCAGCAGCTGTCCATTCAAAATCCACTTCTGCATAATCAGCATTGTTAGGACGAGCGGTATAGCAAACTAAACCATTTTCAGGTAGCTTTAATTCTGCTAAACTTGGGGTGATGGTTGCTTTTTCATCAACCACAGGATCTCCTGAATTTTTTACACAAGAGGATAAAAAACTTATAAAAATTAAACCATAAAGCCGTATATATTTTTTCATCGCTTCATAATTTTTAAGGATTTTCTAATTGAATTTCCTTCAATTTCTAATATATATGTTCCAACGGAAAAAGTATTTAAATTCTTTTCAATTAATCTTGAAAAGGGTACAGATTCAATTGATTCTTCCAAAATTCTCCCATTTAAATCTACCCATTTAAAATTAACTTCCGTATCCTGGCCTTCAATATAAATATTTAATGTACCAAAGGTAGGATTAGGGAATAATTTTACATTTTCCGAAATAAATAAAGTTTTTTGGAATACGCCCTGACAAGGGTAGGGGCTAGAAACTTTAATATTTACCAAGCCTGTTGGAAGGGTAATTAAATTATTTACTCCTTTTAATTCATATTTTTCTGAATTGATTTGAACCGTATAATTTTCTGACCCGGTTACAATCATATTCAAGGTTTTTTCATTTTCATTAAGACTTGTGGTTACAATTAGGTTATCCGGTTCAGAAATAGTGACTTCAAATATTTCCTGGAAATCAGGATATTCAATCATTTGAGAAATTATTCGATAATTACCTAATTCAAGGTTATTTAATACTAAATCTGCATCTCCGGGATTAATTTGCGTATTTTGATTAAAATTATTCGGGCCGGAAACAGCAATATTATACGTATATTTTCTGGAAATAATGCCTAATGTTATAGAACCATTGACTTCCCCTTTACAGGACATTCCTTTTGCGATTACACGTAAATTATTATTAGGAGGTAGGGGTAATTCGCAACCATCTAAGCCAATAACTGTACCTAATGGAGTTGAATCACATTCATCGAAATCATTCGGCACCCCATCCTCATCCGAATCAACCAATGATTTTTTAATAATTTGTATATTGTCAAAACTACCATTTAATATTTTCTGGTTATTTTCATCGGTAGAACCTAACCATTGATATAAAATAGAGGAATACAATTGTCGGAATTCAAACTGCAAGTCCATTTCATATTGATTGGAAACTTGATTTGGGAGATCCGGGTTAGTACCCACTACATTCGTATCTAATTTATTTCCAAAGAAAATTACAGGAGAAACGGAGCCATGGTCTGTTCCATAAGTTCCGTTGGAATGAACAGTTCTTCCAAATTCAGAAAAAATCATTCCCGTTACTCTATCTGAGGCCTTAATTTCATCCATTGCTTGCATAAAAGAAAAGACTGCGTCATCCAATTCTTTTAGTAATTCAGCATGATTCCCCTTGGTATGGTCACTTCTATCGACTTGGTCCCCATGGGTATCAAATCCTCCAATAGATACGCGATAAATTCTGGTATTACACCCACCTGAAATTAGTTTTGCAATTTTTTTGAATTTATTACCTAAATTATTGTTTTTGAAGATTCCTGAAAATTCTTTTCCGGTATTATAAGCAGATTGTAATCGATAGCCATATTCATTAGATTGTTTTGCAATCAATTGTAAATAGGTTAATTTTTCTCCAACTGGAGTAGAAGGATATTGATTACTAAATTCATTAGCAATTTGATAAAAATTTCCGGGGTCTTGAGATACAACAGAAGTAAAAGATCTATCACCTGTAAACATTAAACTTGAGCTCCAGGAAAGTTCAATTGCCAATGGATCTGGAAATTCTTTAGATGGATAGGTCATTGGGAAATCACTATGTTTGGATTCCAAAAATCTAGCGACCCATCCGCTATTTATATATTCATTGGATGCTGATCCTGATTGAATAATATCCATGGATCTAAAATGGGAATAATTAGGTTTATTATATCCAACAGATTGAACAATTTTTAACCTATCTTGTTTACTAAGTTCCTGAAAACCTGTTAGAGAGGGATGTAGTCCCAAACTATTCTTATTTAGATTTAATATTTTATTATCAGGAAGGACTACATTGGGACGAATATTATGTAATTGTGAAGTTTTATTTAATGGGATTACCGTATTTAATCCATCATTTCCTCCTTCTAAAACAACTAAAATTAAAATATTACCAGCATTTATGGTATTGGATAGCATGGTACGTTTATCTTGCATCATGGCGAAGACAGGATTCGAAGAGAACAGCGCTGGCAATGCCACTGCATGAGATAAGGAATGGATAAAATCTCTTCTTTTCATATTAAAATAATTGTACCTCTGCTAATTGAAATATTGCCTTAAACATTTTAGTTAATCTTCCACTTAATTCATTTATTTGGTCAGTAGTTCCTCCATTTTTTATGGCATTCACCAGATCTTTAAAATGTTGTTGATTAGCCCCTTGTAAAATAGAATTTTTGATTCTATTATAAGTAATTGAAGGAATCTCAACGCTTGTAAACTGCAGAATGGTTTCTGAAATTAATACATCTATATTTTCTGGTTCAGAAATAATACTAATAAAGTGAATTGGATCAATTTTTAAATGAACGTTCCCTCCGCTTGTTCCATTCGCGAGCCAATCTCCCCAATCGCCAAATCCATTTCCATGGTTTGCCCTTTTTGCAATTGAATCGGAATTAATCCAATATAGATCATAAACAGGTTCTTGGTAAAATGCTGGCCAACCTGACACGTTCGGGGGATTGAAAAAACTTTGTCCTTGATCTCCAGTTGCCCATCCTATTCCTCTGTAAAAATAAAAACCTTGTGTCTTTTCATCTCTAATTTTTGGAGGAATATCATTTGGGTTATTATAATTTTTAATATTGTAACGGAATGTTTTTTTCAAATTCAAGACATAATCCATTGGAGATTTTATCATGGAAGAATAAAAGCTAATATCATAGAAATGTGCGCTTCCCAATAAAGCTTTTAATGGTGCACTTAATTCGTAATTATTATTCCTTAATATCTCTGCCATTGGGCTAATGATATTTGTTTCTACCGATTCTGTTATTTCAGGGAAACAAAAGAATTGGTATAATCTTCTAGATAAATACAAAGCGCATTCATCTGTTGCTAATATCATATCTAAGCATTCATCTAATTCATATTTCCCATCTTCTCCAACTCTCCCTTTAATTATTTTATTCCCATAGAATTCTGAAAATTGTTTGTCAGACGTATCATGATTATTTACTTGGAACATCGTATATAAAGGTCCATTATTATTTTTGGATTCCCAGGTAAATCTCC
>JBJOIA010000048.1:0-6294 GCA_046047395.1 Bacteroidota bacterium
ACAATGCTTTAGCCAGTCTGATGCAAATTTATCTTGTAAAACTTTGATTATTTCCACTTTGGCTTCTTCAATGTCCATCAATCTTTCCTCTTCAATCTTTTCCAAATTTAAAAAATAAAAACGGTTATTCGACTCGAAGTTGGTTATTCCTTTAAGAATTTTAACATTTTCTAACTCAGGAAATTCAGAAAAATACAAATCACCCTCATTGTAGATAACTGAATTTGGTCTGATATAATTATACCTCAACAACAAATCTTCTTTGGAAGAAGTGTAGAATTTAAATGAAATACGAGAATTCCGATTAGCATTTGTTTTAGAAATTGGATCTAAGGAACCCATGTCTTTTTCGATAATACGTGTTATTTCAATCGATTGTTCCCCTAGTAATTCCACCAATTTATTCATTCTCTTAAAGGAAATATCTTCTGGTTCAGAATTATCTCTATAGGAAATTATTTCTAAAACATTATCTGGATTGGAAAGCATATAATTCGTTAATTCATCGAATAATATCTTTCCATTTTCATTCCATTGTATGGAATTTAAATCATATACAATATCGGGGAAATGCTTATTTGATGGATAAGGGGATTTTGAAAGTTCTTCTACTACCTCCTTAAGGGTATTTTCATTGTCGGAACTAATTAGTTTTCCTACAAAATGCTTATTTAAAATAAATTTATCTGAATTTTCATTAAAAAAGGTAAGAATATTCGATTCATCCAAAGAAGGAGCAAAAACAAGGGAATCTGTCATCTTACTTAATAAACTCGCTTCATAAAACTCTTTTAAAGAAGCCTTAAATTCAGGATTAATTTCTTCCAAATCTTTTTCAACTTGTTGTAAAATGGAAGAATTCAAAAATAAATCAAACCAAGCATCAAGCATTAAATGGGGCACAGTACCTTCTCTTTGGAATCTAATCTTCTGTTGGCCTATGATAAAGTCGTAAAAACTTTTTATTTTTCTTGTTTGATTATTAAAAACTATCAAGGGTTCTTGGAGAAATAATTCATTCCCCATTCTATCGGAATTATAGCGATCAAAAGCGATTCTCTTATTGTTTTCATGAATTTTTAATCCGTATAGTTCGGAATTTTTCCTAATAAAAGATTCTTTAATTTGGTTAAAGCGCGAATCATCTGAAAGAATTTTTCTTTTTATAAATTCCTCTAATTCTTCAAAAGGGAGAAGAGGTTTTTTATCAATCAATTTAAAAATATGCCAGCCTAGATTGGTTCTAATTGGAGCTGTAACCTCACCTGTATCTTTTAGTGTGAATAATTTTTCTTGAAGAAATTCGTCTAAATCTGAAGTAAAATACCATTTGCGAATTTCCCCACCCCTACCACGAGAATAAGGATCCTCGGAAAAATTCTTACAAACTGATTCAAAGGTCTCTCCCTTTAAAAGGTATTGATTAATTTGATCAATTTTATCTTTGGCTTCCTTATTAGCAGATTCCTCTGCATCAGAACCTATTGAAACCAAAATATGGGCTAATCGAATTTTTCCTGAATTTGGTCTGATAGAATTCAATTTTATAATATGATAACCTGCTTGCGTTCTGAATGGAGAAGAATATTGACCTTCTTGAAGAGAATACATCTGATCCTCAAAGGAATATTCTGTCTGCAAGGCGGTTAGATATCCTAAATTTCCTCTTTTAGATGCAGTTAATTCATCTTCAGAATATTTTAAGGCAATATCCTCAAAACTAGAGCCATTAATTAAATATTGGTAAATTTTTTGAATTTTATTATTGGCTAAAAGGGTATCTCCGGAACTTGGATTTTTCGGAAGTTTAACTAAAATTTGAGAAACATTTAATTCAGATTTCATTCTATCATAGGCTTGACGAATCATGAAATCTAATTTTTCATTATCTAATAAATATGGATCCGCTAATTCTTTTCTAAAAGAATTGAATTCCTCTTGAAATTCTGGGTCTTCGGAAATACTTGAATTCAGAGCATCCACTAATTTTAGTTTTTCATTAATGAAATCCTCGATTATTTGTTCTTTTTTATCTGAAATGCTTGAATCTACCTCGAATAAATTCCTGTAATTATTAATTAATTCTTGATTATTGAATGGCCTTCCATCAATAACAATATCTTGGCCCATCAAGGAAAAACTAAAAAATCCAAGAACGAAAAAATTAATAAAAAATCTCAAACCCTATTTTATGAATTAAAGTTTCAAAAATACAAAAAAATATCCCAATCAACCTAATAAATTGCAGGTTCTTGCTGTGATAAACAATGAAACGAACCTTGACCCCAAATTATTTTTTCTGCTGATAGTGGAATAATCTTTTTTCCCTTAAAAAGGTCTTCTAAAAGATAAACCGCTTGGTTGTCTTGATCGCAATTAAAGATGGGTAAAATGACCCCTTCATTACAGATATAAAAATTAGCGTAAGAACCTGGCGCCCTAAAATCATCAATCACAACTGGAGAGGGCATTTGAATAGGGTAAATATTTAAGGATTCTCCACTAATTAAGCGCATTTTTTTCAACATTTCCAGGTTTTCTTGAAGAACGGCATGGTTATCATCCAATCGGTCTTTTTCAACCATGGTAATAAGGGTATTTTCATTTACAAACCTCACTGTATCATCGATATGGCCATCTGTATCATCCCCTACAATCCCATCATTTACCCATAAAATTTGCTCTGCCCCATAGTATTTTTTTAAATATTCTTCAATTTGAGACTGATTTAAATGAGGGTTTCTATTGGGATTCAATAAACAGGATTTAGAAGTTAAAATTGACCCCTTTCCATTAAATTCTACAGAGCCACCTTCCATAACAATTCCCGGAGAAATTACTTCTAATTCGAGATATTTTGCAATGGAGCTTGGGATTTCATTATCATCTTGAAATGGAGGATATTTTCCTCCCCAAGCATTATATTCCCAGTTTAGGATTTTCTTTTTATTTCGATCTTTATTAATAATAAAAGCAGGCCCATGATCTCTACACCATGCATCATTTGTAGGATGGATATGAAATTCAATTTGATTTTGATCAATAGAATAAAGTTCTAAATTTTCCAATATGAAAGGAATTAATTCAGGCCTATCAATATTCAAACAAACTTTTTCTCCTTTGGAAATAGCTTTAATAAACGCAAAATACTCTGGGTACATTTCTTTTAACTTTCCACCCTGCCAAGAATGGTCATTATGAGGAAAGGTTAACCAAGTTGCACGATGATTTTCCCATTCAGCGGGGAAAAAGAAATCAGTTTGAAGTTCAGAATTCAACATAAAAAAATGATACTTTCGTAATTATTTAATTCCTTTTGAAAGAATAGGAAATCTTAACCAAGATTTTGGATCAAGAGAATATTCATCAATATGAAAACCTGGGGCATAGCGCTCCCGCTTCCATTGATTTCTTGTCCATAATTGAAAAAATCTATCCATAAATCCATTCAATTCATCTTTTGAATATTTATTTGACCATTTTATGATTAAATGTTGGAGTGTTTGGTCTGGATTTAATCGATCAAAAAAAGTAAGTTTTTCAATATCATTCAAAATTGGATAGGGCATTAAATCTTCTTCGTCTATTTGTTTTTTATCTAATGGACGTAATTCAGCTGAAGGTTCTAATTTATTCACCATTTTCAAGCCTTTAATCCTAAAATGATTATTTAAACCAAACTTTTCTAGCCATTTTAACCAATTTCTAATAAATGGTTTATCTATTCCAGATATTGGAGAAATAGAACCTGAGGTATCTCCATCCATAGTTGCATAACCCACACTAGCCTCTGAACGGTTGGAAGTTGCTAACAATAAGGCATTTTTGATATTGGCAAGCATCCAAGCTGAAGGAGATCGTAATCTTGCTTGAATATTCTGCAAGGCAATGTCATCCGTTTCCCAAGTTAATTTTCGTTCAATAGATTGTTCAATGATAGAATGATATTCATTGATTACCCTGTCTAAATTAAAATCATAATGTGTTGATCCAATATCTTCAGCAAGATTTTTTGCAGATAATCTTGTTTCCAAAGAGGAATTTTCCGTTCCCTGATATAAGGTAGTCAGTAAAAATCTCATCCAATCCTTCTTGGTTTGAAAATCTTGATTCATATAGGATAGGCGTTCCTTTACTCCATTTAAGCCTAATTCCTTGAAGGATAATTCAATTGCAATCCGGCAAAGGGCCGCAATACAGGAGGAATCAGCACCGCCGGACAGGGAAAGTACCCAACCTTTAGAATTGGATTTTCGCATATAATCCCAAAGACCCAAAGAAATTCCCCTAGCAAATTCTTCCTCCAAAACATAGTTTCCATCCTCCCATTCTTGCATTTCGAAAAATTCCTTTTTTAGAGGTTTGGGATTAATATTGGCATCAAATCGAATAGTTCCTTCCTGAATTATATCCAATTTATTTTCAAATTCAATATCTGCATAAATTAATTTTCCATCTGAAAAGGAAAATCTTTGACCATGGGCTAAAAACTTATCTTCAGAATAAATATAGGTATCTCCATCAAAAATAGTTCTTCCTGATTCATTTCCTAATAAATTAGCAAAGACATAGGTTCCCGAAATAATATTTGCACCATGGCTGACTAAACTTTGTCTAGTTTTGGGCTTATTGAAGGCGTAATGGGAGGCGGTAGGACTAAATATACAATTTACTCCTCTAACATTAAAACTATGGGCAGGACGACGTTCTGCTTCCCAAGCATCCTGACAAATTTCTATTCCAAAATTTATTCCATCAGCCTGAAAGGTATAATCTCCAAAGGGTATTTTTTTATTTTTAATTTTGATGAAAGATTGTATACCTTTTTTCCAAGCTTTAAACCAACGATGTTCGTAATGAAGACCATCATTTGCCAAAAACTGTTTAGGAACAATTCCAATAATTTCTTGATTATTAATAATTGCTGCTACATTATAAATATCTCCATTTAGGGCCATTGGTAATCCAACAATCACCCATTGATTCTTTACAAAAGGAATGATTTTAAATAAAGAATCCAATGATTTTTGGTGGATTAAAGGATGCAGGAACATATCTTCACAACCATAACCACATAAGGTTAATTCTGGAAAGCATAATCCATCTACACCTAAAGCTTGGGATTCGCTTATTTTAGTGATAATTCTCTCCAAATTACCTTCCCAATCTAGCGGAATTTGGTTCAATGAAGCAGCTCCTAAACGATATTTTGGCATATCAATTATTACTTGGTTGATTTCTATTTTTTCTTTTTGTTCTTTTTAGAATCTTATTCCAAATTCTTACTTTTTCGGTGGAATTTGGTCCTTCTGCAGCATAATCCATTGTTCGAATATGTTTATATTTCCTAGACCAAATCCAAGAAAACGCTTCTCTAGGTCGATAATAACTCGATTCATGTCGATGTTCAACCATTACTTTACAAGTTCTTTTTGGGCACCTTGGCGACCAACAAGAACTCATTAAAAATACTAGCAGGAAAAGTGCTAGAAGGTATTTTAAATTAAAAAGACATGTTTTTGAAATCATATTGAATAATAAACTAAGTCTTTAATAGAAAACTATTAGTTTAATTACAAATCAAATTTTAAATTTACAAACTACTTGGCTTTTAAATATAAAGATAGAAAACGTTTTAAATATAACATAATATTATGGAATATCCTGTTATGGAATCTTTTTACACATTACAAGGAGAAGGAAAATATTCTGGTAATGCAGCTTATTTTATCCGATTAGGTGGATGTGATGTTGGATGTGTTTGGTGTGATGTAAAGGAATCTTGGCCGGTGGATACTCATCCTATTAAGACGAGTGAAGAAATTGTAGAAAAAGCCTTAGAGCATCAAGGTAGAATAGCGGTAATTACTGGAGGGGAGCCTATTATGCATAATTTGGATCCTATAACCATTAAATTAAAATTGGCAGGTTTTAGAACGCATATTGAAACCTCGGGAGTTGGAAGCTGGTCTGGCACTTGGGATTGGGTATGTTTATCCCCAAAAAAATTCAAAAATCCGAATCCAGAGGTATTCAAACATGCGAATGAATTGAAAATTATCGTTTATAATAAGTCGGATTTTAAATGGGCAGAGGCTTTTGTTGAAAAAATGTCTGAAGATTGTCTTTTATACCTTCAACCAGAATGGTCCAAAAAAGAAGAGATGACGGACTTAATTATTGATTATATTAAGGAAAATCCCCATTGGAAATTATCCTTACAAACTCATAAATATATCGATATTCCTTAATGAGGAAATGGCTTTTCATATTGTTATTACCTAGTTTGGCTTA
>JBJOIA010000049.1:0-10365 GCA_046047395.1 Bacteroidota bacterium
AAAACTTCATAATGAAAAAAAAATCTATTATTACGGAACTGTTCCAAAGGTAATTTTAACCGTTCCCTTAAAGGTGGGGGATAGAGTAACGGGAATTATTGGAGTTAAATCCTATGAAAGAAATAATAAATATGAAAACCGAGATTTAGAATTATTAAATTTCATTTCGCGACAGGTTGCAATTGCCATCGAAAGAAAACAAGCGGAGGAGGCCTTGGCTAGGGAAACGGCTCGTTTGAATGCAATTTTTGAATCTTCCTCCCATTTGATGTGGTCTGTAAATAAACGTTTATTATTAACATTCTTTAATCAGAATTATTCAGATTTATTGAGTAAATATATAAATCGAAGACCTGCAATTGGACTTAAAACAGAGAATTTAGGTTTTAAACTTTTTGCTAATTACGAAAGGCAAAAATTAGCAAAGCATTATTCTGACGCATTTAATGGGGATAAACAGCATTTTGAGGTTAAGATTTCTGCTGATGATAAAGAGGAAAGGTGGTTGGAAGTATTTTTAAATCCAATTTCAAATTCGGAAGGTAAAATTGATGAGGTTTCTGGTATCGCAAAAGATATTACAGAGTTAAAAAATTATCAAAAAGATCTAGTAGAAGCAAGAGAGGAGGCAGAACATTCACTAAAAGTAAAAGAACAGTTTTTAGCAAATATGTCGCATGAGATTCGAACCCCAATGAATGGAGTTATTGGAATGACCGATTTGCTTTCACAAACTAAATTAGATGAATCTCAAGCAGATTTTGTTGATACCATTAAAAAATCCTCTGAGGCTCTATTGTATATTTTGAATGATATTCTGGATTTTGCAAAAATTGAAGCGGGAAAAATGGTCTTAAATCCAATTCATTTCGATATTAATCGATTATTGGACCGTTTGATGGGCTTGTTTTCTCAGGTTGCCAAATCAAAAAATAATCAGTTAAGTTATATATTGGATCCTAAACTTCCCAGAATTTTAGAAGGAGACGAAATTCGTATTTTACAAATTTTGTCTAACCTTACTTCAAATGCTTTGAAATTCACTGAAAATGGGAAGGTGGAAATTCGGTTGACATCTTCTTCTTTAAAATCAAATAGGGTTGAAATTCTTGTCGAAGTAATTGATACAGGAGTTGGGATTTCAGAAGAAGACATTAAAAAATTGTTTAACTCTTTTCAACAATTGGATAATTCCACCAAGAAGGTTCATGGAGGAACAGGCTTAGGATTGGCAATTTCAAAGGAGTTTGTAAAAATGATGCAGGGGGATATATTTGTTACCTCCAAACCTGGTGAAGGTTCAAATTTCTATTTTACGATTCAATTGAAAAAAGGGGATTCAAAATTGGTAAATCCAATCCATGAAAATAAAACTATTTCTTTGGAGCAATTTGATTTGGAGGGAGTCAAAATATTATTAGTGGATGATAATTCAACGAATCGAAAAGTAGCTTCAAAAATCATGGAGCAGGTAAAGGCAGAAGTTACTGAAGCCGATTCTGGTTTTGCAGCCTTAGAAATACTTTCAAAAAGAATGGATTTTGATGTAATTTTAATGGACATCCAAATGCCTGAAATGGATGGATTAGAAACCACAGCAAAACTGCGTGAAAAATACAAAAATCTTCCTCCGGTTGTGGCAATGACTGCCTATGCCATGAAGCAAGATCAAGAAAATTTCTTAGCAAATGGTATGGATTATTTCCTAGCAAAGCCTATTCGGGGAGAAGCCTTGTTAGGTTTAATAGCAGATCTTTCGAATCGTCCCATAAAAAAAATAGAAGCTAAAAGAGCCAAGAAAATTAAGCCATCCATTGAATATTTGGATAGATCCATCTTAGATAGTTTAACCAATGCAGTAGGAGGGGATTTGGACTTAGTTGAAGAGATGGTTTTTGAATTTATATCTGAAGCAAAGGATCAATTAAATGGGGCTGCTTTATCAGTTAAATCGAATAATTGTAAGGAAGCACAATCAGAACTTCATACCTTAAAAGGAAATTCCGGAACCTTTGGCGCAATTCCTTTATTTGAACTTCTGCAAATTGTAGAGGCAAAAGCAAAGAATTGTGATTTTGAAAAATGGTCTACAGAACTTCCAGAATTGAAGAAATTCTTGAAATATTTTGAAGCAGAAGCGAAAGCCTATTTTTCCAATAAAACCGCCTAAATATGTCATTTTGGCAGTTTTTTTGACTAATTCCAATTAAATTTACCGACAAATTTTCTGATTTTATAGGATGGCTTCAATCTTGCAATTATTAGAGATATGAACCCAACAAACTATACATCTCAGGCATTAGCTGCAATCCAAAAAGCATTAGATATTGCGGCAGGCGCTGGTCAGCAGGTGATCGAGACAGGTCATTTACTGAAGGCTTTATTGAAGGATGAAACCAAAACCTTAATTTATTTATTTAAAAATTTGGGTAAGGAATCAGATCAATTGGAGCTGCGAATTGATTCAATTATTGAAAGATATCCTAAATCTTCAGGGGGTCAGCCATATTTTTCTGCTGGATTAAATGAAGTTTTATCAAAAGCTGAAAAAATAAAAGGAGAATTTGGAGATTCTTATATCAGTATGGAGGTATTATTTTTATCTCTTTTAGAGGGAAAAGATACGACTGCCGATGAATTAAAGAAATTCGGTTTAGAAAAGAAAATTGTTTTAGAAGCTATTAAAAAATTAAGAGGAAATAGAAAGGTGAATGATCAACATACAGAGGGTACTTATCAATCTTTGGCTAAGTACGCAAAAAATTTAAATGAATTAGCTCAATCAGGGAAAATAGATCCTGTTATTGGACGTGATGAAGAGATTCGTCGTGTTCTTCAAATTCTTTCTAGAAGAACTAAAAACAATCCCATTTTATTAGGGGAACCGGGAGTGGGAAAGACAGCGATAATTGAAGGCTTAGCACAAAGGATAATATCTGGTGATGTGCCGGAGAATTTGAAATCAAAAATCATTATGTCTTTGGATATGGGATTATTGGTTGCTGGTGCAAAATATAAGGGGGAATTTGAGGAGAGGTTAAAAGCTGTAATTAAGGAAGTAACGGATTCTGCTGGAGAGATTGTTTTATTTATTGATGAAATACATACTTTAATCGGTGCAGGAGGAGGTGGAGAAGGTGCGATGGATGCTGCGAATTTATTAAAACCAGCCTTGGCACGCGGAGAATTACATGCGATAGGAGCCACAACTCTTAAGGAATATCAAAAATATGTCGAAAAGGATAAGGCTTTAGAACGTAGGTTCCAAGCCGTTATGGTGGAAGAGCCCGATGTTGCAGATGCTATTTCAATCCTACGTGGAATTAAAGATAAATATGAATTGCATCATGGGGTGAGAATTCAAGATGATGCCGTAATTGCAGCGGTTGAATTATCCAATCGTTATATTTCTGATCGATTTTTGCCAGATAAAGCCATTGATTTAATGGATGAAGCGGCGGCTAAAATGCGCTTGGAAATAGATTCTGTGCCGGAGGAAATTGATGATATTCAACGGAAAATTATGCAATTGGAAATAGAACGTGAAGCTATTCGTAGAGAAAAAAATAATGAAAAAGAAAAAATAATTTCTTTAGAATTAGCAGAATTAAATGAAAAGAAAACTGCTTTAATGGCACAATGGAATGCTGAAAAAACTGTTTTAGAAGGTATTCGGTCTGAAAAGGAAAATATCGATAAAATAAAATTGGAGGCAGAACAAGCAGAACGTCAGGGAGATTATGGAAAAGTTGCTGAACTTCGATATGGGAAATTGGTGGAGGCTGAAAATAAGCTAAAAGAATTCCAGTTAAAAGCCAAAGAAAATTCAGGAGGAATGCTTCAGGAGGAAGTTTCTGCTGAGAATATTGCCGAAGTGGTAGCAAAGTGGACGGGTATTCCTGTGACCAAAATGCTTCAAACGGAAGTAGAAAAATTGCTTCATTTGGAAAGTGAATTGCATAAAAGAGTGGCAGGACAAGAAGAAGCGATTGCGGCAGTATCCGATGCAGTTCGTAGATCAAGGGCTGGCCTACAAGATCCTAAAAAGCCTATAGGTTCTTTTATTTTCCTTGGAACAACGGGTGTTGGTAAAACGGAACTTGCTAAGGCTTTGGCAGAATATTTATTCAATGATGAGCAAGCCTTAATTCGAATAGATATGTCGGAATTCCAAGAAAAACATACCGTGTCCAGATTAATTGGTGCACCTCCAGGCTATGTTGGTTATGATGAAGGAGGACAATTAACAGAGGCAGTTAGAAGGAAACCTTATTCAGTTGTTTTATTGGATGAAATCGAAAAGGCTCATCCAGATGTATGGAATACCATGCTTCAGGTTTTGGATGAAGGTAGATTAACTGACAATAAAGGTCGAGTTGCAAATTTTAAAAATACGATTATCATCATGACCTCCAATATTGGGTCTCATATCATTCAAGAGAATTTAGGTGAAATGGAAGGATGGAATAACCAATTAATTATAGATAAAACCAAAGAGGAGGTTATGGCCCTTTTAAAACAATCCGTACGTCCTGAATTCCTAAACCGAGTAGATGAAATTATTATGTTTGAACCATTGAATAAAGAACATATGAAGAAGATTCTTGAAATTCAATTTAAACAAATTCAGAAACGACTTAAGGAACAACATGTTGACTTAGAGGCTTCCAATGAGGCTATTGAGAAATTGGCTGAAGAAGGTTATGATCCAATTTTTGGAGCTAGGCCATTAAAAAGACTGATTCAAAGAGAAGTTTTAAATATTTTATCTAAAGAATTACTTGCTGGAAATATTAAAAAAGATGAAATCATTGTGCTTGATTTAGATAAAGATGGTAAATTTACTTTTGGAAACGTGATGATTGATTAATAAGGAAGAGTGAAGAGTGAAGCGTGAAGAATTCAAAAAATTAAATCTTTAATAAATGATCGAAGATTATCAAGCGATGTCTAATGCCCCAAATAGTCCTGAACTCAATGGGAAGTATTTGGGGTTAATTTCAACAGATTTTTTAAAGGTAGGTTCCGTAATAAAAAATGCTGCCTATCAGATTAAGGCACGAGGTTTTTCAGAATTTCCTGTTTTTGTAGTATCCAGAAAAGATTTGGAAATAGGATCTTTATTAATCGGATTGAATGAGATTGAAGGCAATACTTGGTATTATAGAGCTTCCTTTTTAGAAGAATTTTTACAAAGGCAATTAGTTGCTGAGGAAAATAAGGAATTATTTATTCAACATTATAAGGATATTAATGAATATGCTTGTTTATTCGTGATAGATGGAGATTTTACCAATTTTCTTTTTATTCCATTTCCTGAAGACTTGGAGGAAATCGAATAGTAAATTAACCTTTTCGCATTAATAATAATTGAATGTCTTTGGCCTGTATGCCTAAAATTTTAGCAACATTTTTGTTGGTTACATAACCTCCAAAACAATAAATTCCTTTCATAAAGGACTTTCCTTGCCAAATCATTTCTTCAACTCCCCCAGTTTTTCCAGTTTTTAAGATAAAAGAAGTTAATAAATTAGATATTGCTAAGGAAGCTGTTTGGGCTACTTTTGAGGCTATATTTGGTACACAATAATGAGTGATTCCATATTTTTCAAATGTAGGATTAGATAAATTGGTAATCTCAGAAGTCTCAAAACATCCTCCTTGGTCTATACAAATATCCATAATTAAAGTGCCAGGATTTAAACTTGAAACCATTTCCTCGGTGACAATACAAGGGGTGATTCCACTTTCAGATCGAAGGGCGCCAATAATTAAATCTGCCGATTGCATCGCTAAGGGTAAATTTTCAGAATCAATCACCTGAGTGCTTAATGGTAAATTAAGTTCCTGCTTTAATCGCTGTAATTTATAAATATCTTTATCGAATACTTCAATATTTAATCCTAATGGAAAGGCATGCTTAATTAAAATTTGAGTTACATTTCCAGCCCCTAAAATTACTAATTTCTTCTGTGGAACACCTGTTACATTCCCTAATAAAATCGGACTTTTCGGATTAGAACTCATGATTTCCGTTGCAATTGGTAAAAGTAATTGTCCGACAATTTCACCCATCATTTTGGTAAAAGGGAAACCTCCTGCATTATCTTCAACCCAATCTAAACCCACTGCTGAAATCCTTTTTTTATTCAGTGCCTCAACAATTTCAGAATCGATTAAATATTTCGACATACAAGTAATCAAACTTGTCTCTGGTTTTAAATGCTTTATTTCATCAATATTGGGTGGACTTAGGCGCATGACCATCTCCTTGGAGAAAATTTCTTTGTCCGAGTCTGCAATTGTTGCCCCTGCTAATACATATTCGTTGTCTAGAAAGCCAGCGGGTATTCCCAATCCTTTTTGAATACAAACCTCATGCCCGTTATTAACGATTAATTGTACGGATTTTGGGGAAAGAATAACCCTTTTTTCGTTAGGATTTTTCTCTTTTGGTAAACCAATCTCTAGTTTTTTTGCATTGGTTTTGTTCCAAATCATCGCCTCTTGGGGCATTAAACTAGAATCTGAAATCATATCGTAAATAGAAGTCACACCTAAATTTAGTTTTTTGATTCAATTGAAATGTTTCTTGTTTTATCTGTATTTATAGACAATTTAATTAAAAGGTGTGGAATATCCCAAAGTTCTTCACCTTTAGATGGCCATTCGATTATACAAAGATCCCCAGAATCCAAATAATCATAGATGCCTAAATCCACAATTTCCTGTAGGTTCTTTGTTCGATATAAATCAAAATGATAAATCACTCTACCATTTTCCAGCGCATATTCATTGATTAAGGAGAAGGTCGGACTTGAAGCCGCATCCAAGCTTCCCATTGCTTTAACCAATGCTGCGGTAAAGGTAGTTTTTCCCGCTCCCATTTCTCCCTCCAATAGCCAAACTCTCGGGAAATCTTTCGTTTCCTGAATGATCTCTTGCGCTATCTTTGATAAATCAGAAAGTTGAATACTTGATTTATTTATCATTTTGTTAAGTAATATTTTTACAAAGGTCAGAAATTTCGTGGATTTTTAAGGCTAGGGCCGTTGATTTTTATCGTAAAGGCCGTTGATTTTTAACGCAAAGGGCGCTAAGTTTTAAGGCTATGGGCGCTAAGTTTTAACGCAAAGGGCGCAAAGTTTTTACGCAAAGGGCGCAAAGTTTTATTGCAAAGGGCGCAAAGTTTTATCGCAAAGGGCGCTAAGATAATTGAATTAATTATCAGTTTTTTTAACTAATTCTTTAGATATTTTTTTAAACTTTATTTAATAAAAGAATAATTAAATGATAGAGAATGAATTGTCTTTTAAGGTAATAAAAATTGCCATTGATGTGCATAGGGATTTAGGTCCTGGTTTATTGGAAAACGCCTACAAAGAATGTTTATTTTATAAAATTTTTAAAAATGGTCTGTATGCTGAAAAAGAAAAACCATTACCATTAATATATGAAGGAATAAAATTAGATTGTGGTTATCGTTTAGATATTGTTGTTGAAAATAAATTAGTATTGGAATTAAAGAGTGTTGAGAATCTTCATGATTTACATTTTGCTCAGACCTTAACGTATTTAAAAATTGGTAATTATAAATTGGGTTTACTAATTAATTTTAATGTTCTATTGTTAAAAAATGGAATAAAAAGAATTATAAATTCTCATAACCCTTAGTGTCCTTTGCGATAAACCTCTGCGTCCTTTGCGATAAACCTCTGCGTCCTTTGCGATAAAACTTTGCGTCCTTTGTGATAAACCTCCGCGTCCTTTTCGATAAACCTCCGCGTCCATTGTGATAAACCTCCGCGTCCTTTGCGATAAAATATTATAATCAATTATTTTAAAAATTTCACTAAAATTAAAAATTGCACTATCTTTATTTTTTAAAACCTCAAAACTATGAATCAATCTAGAAGAAAGTTTTTAGCTGGCTCAGCTACAATTTTAGGGGCAGGATTATTAGGATCACATCTGCTTTCAGGTAAAATAAATAAATCAAAACATCTTGTCGGTTTACAACTTTATTCCGTACGAGCAGAAATGACCAAAGATCCTCTGGCTACTCTTACTCAATTGGCAGAAATGGGCTATAAAAATGTAGAACATGCTAATTATATTAAGGGTAAATTTTATGGCTTTGCGCCAAAAGAATTTAGAAAAATATTAGATGATCTAGGTTTAGCTATGCCTTCAGGACATACCGTTATGGGAAAGCCGCATTGGGATGAAAATAAACAAGAATTTACAGATGTTTGGAAGCAGACAATTGAAGATGCAGCAATTTTAGGACAAAAATTCGTTATATCTCCTTGGTTAGATGCTTCTTATAGAAAAGATAAAGATGGTTTGTTGAGAATGATGGAAGTTTTCAATAAATCAGGAGAATTATGTATGCAATCTGGTATGCAATTTGGTTACCATAATCATGATTTTGAATTTTCAGAATCCCTAGATGGTGAACAATTATATGATATCATGTTGAATAATACCGATCCAAAATTAGTTATGCAACAATTGGATATAGGAAATATGGTAAATGGGGGCGGAAAAGCCGAAGAAGTTTTAAAGAAATTCCCTAATCGTTTCCAATCCATGCACGTAAAAGATGAGATTCCTTCCAATGGAGGACATGAAAAATTTGAATCCTGCGTTTTGGGAAAAGGTACTCTAGATGTAAAAGGAATTGTAGAATTAGGTTTGAAAAAAGGTGGAACTACCGACCTTATCATTGAACAGGAAGCTTATCAAGGACAAGCCCCAATTGATGCAATGAAGGAAGACCTTGAAGTAATGAAAAAATGGGGTTATTAAATTATAAAAATTGATGAAGTTTAAACACGTATCTTATTTATGGGACGATGAAAAGGCGTCCAAAATGTCTGAAGTTGAATTATTTATTTATCGCTCAAATATCCTTGGAGCTGACTTAAGAATTACTAATTATGGGGGTGGAAATACCTCTGTTAAAATCCAAGATAATGATCCACTTACTGGAAACAAGGTGGATGTTATGTGGATAAAAGGTTCGGGAGGAGATATCGGAACCCTAAAATTATCTGGCTGTGCGGCACTTTATGTGGATCGCCTACGTTCTCTTGAAAATGTTTATAAGGGAATAGAAATGGAGGATCAAATGGTAGAACTTTTCAACCATTGTATCTTTGATTTAAATTCAAAAGCTCCTTCAATTGATACCCCATTGCATGGTTTCTTGCCCTTTAAACATATTGACCACCTTCACCCAGATGCTGCGATTGCAATTGCCGCTGCTAAGGATGGAGAGAAAATTACCAAAGAATTATTTGGAGGAAAAATTGGCTGGGTCCCTTGGCAAAGACCTGGTTTTGACCTAGGTCTTCAATTAAGAAAATGCCTGGAAGATGCTAAAGCAGAAGGTACCGAATTAATCGGTATCATGTTGGGATCTCACGGACTTTTCACTTGGGCGGATAATGCAAAAGAATGTTATATCAATACCCTAGAAGTAATTGAAGCTTGCGCAGAATATATCGACCAAAAAATAAAGGCAAACGGACAAGTTTTTGGGGGACAAAGAACAGCTTCTCTTTCTGAGGTAGATAGAAAATCACAGTCTATTAAATTAGCCCCAATTTTAAGAGGTTTTTGTTCCTCTGAAAGAAAAATGATTGGTCATTTTAATGATGATCCTCGTGTTTTAGAGTATATAAATTCGGTCGATTTAGATAAGTTGGCTCCAATGGGTACTTCTTGTCCAGACCATTTCCTTCGGACTAAAATTGCTCCTCTAGTTTTAAATTTAAGTCCAGATGAAAACCTAGATGATACAGAGGCGATAAAATCTAAAATTGCTCCTTTGATTGAAGAATATCGTCAAGGATATCAAGAATATTATAATACTTGTAAACATCCAAATTCTCCTGCTATCCGAGATTCAAATCCGGTGGTAATATTATATCCAGGGGTTGGAATGTTTACTTTTGCAAAAGATAAACAAACTGCTCGTGTTGCTTCAGAATTTTATTTGAATGCCATCAATGTAATGCGTGGCTCAGAGGCTATTTCCGAATATACCTCCTTGCCTCGACAGGAAGCATTTGATATCGAATATTGGTTATTGGAAGAAGCAAAATTACAAAGAATGCCTGCACCAAAATCACTTTCAGGTAGAATTGCAATTGTTACTGGTTCAGGTGGAGGAATTGGTAAAGCCATTGCAGAGAAATTCTTACAAAACGGCGCTGTAGTTTCAATATCGGATATCAATCCAGAAAGAGTTAATGAAACTGTTCAAGAATTCAAAGCAAAATACGGTAAGGATAATGTAGAGGGAGTAATCTGTGATGTTACCAACCAAGAATCAATTGAAGCTGCATACAATGAAAT
>JBJOIA010000050.1:0-8824 GCA_046047395.1 Bacteroidota bacterium
CTCGTTCTCAAAAGTATGAGATCCAAAGAAACAATCCGAATGGAGATCAGTCTAATGACTATGTTGTATTCCGTTTAGCAGATGCTATCATGATGCGTGCTGAGGCAGCATTTAGATTAGGAAATACTGCTCAAGCTTTAGCTGATGTAAATACAATTCGTGCTCGTTCTGGTATGGCTGCGCTTTCAACTATCACATTAAATGATATCTATGATGAGCGTGGTAGGGAGTTTGCATGGGAGGGATGGAGAAGAAATGATATGATTCGTTTCGACAAATTCTCAACTGCTCGTGCTTTCATGTCAGTTACTGATAAATCAAGAGAATTATTCCCTATTCCTCAGCCTCGTTTAGATGCAAATCCAAACTTGGTTCAGAACCCAGGTTATTAATTCTTAGCCTTCAGGCTATCATAATAAAATTTTCAAAAAGGTAGTGTTTTCACTACCTTTTTGTTTAATTTTGAAATGTAATAAAACTGACCCTGATATAATTTTCAATAATTTCAATAATGAAAAAATCGCTTTATATTTTATTTTCATTTATTCTTATCAGCTCTTGTTCTGAAAAAAAAGATACCTTATTTTTAGAAATATCCTCTAAAGATTCAGGAATTGATTTTGTCAATAGAAGCCTTGAGAAAAAAGAATTCAATATTTTTAACTATCGAAATTTTTATAATGGGGGTGGTGTAGCAATTGGGGATGTAAACAATGATGGTTTAGCAGATATTTTCCTTACCTCTAATTTTGAAGAGAATAAATTATACCTCAACCAAGGAGATTTTAAATTCAAAGATATTTCTTCCGAATCAGGAATTAATGAATCTAAGTTTTGGTCTACGGGCGTAACCTTTGCCGATGTTAATGGAGATGGCCTTTTAGATATTTATGTATGTAATTCCGGATCAAGAGATGATCGAGGAAATCAATTATTCTTGAATCAAGGAATAAAAAATGGAATACCTAGCTTTAAAAATATTGCTCAAGAAGTTGGACTATTAGATGGAGGTTTATCCACCCATGCCGCTTTTTTTGATTATGATAATGATGGAGATTTAGATATGTATCTCCTAAATAATTCATTCACCCCAATCGATCGATTAGGATATACAAATTTGAGAAATGAAAGAGATCGATTAGGTGGAGATAAATTTTTTAAAAACCTCTTGGCTGAATCTGGAGATCTTAAATTTGAAGATGTTTCTGAAAAGGCTGGTATTTATGGTTCTTTAATCGGTTTTGGGCTTGGCATTACAATCGGAGATGTAAATAATGATGGATGGCAAGATATTTATATTTCCAATGATTTTTATGAAAGAGATTATTTGTATATAAATCAAAAAAATGGAAGTTTTAAGGAAGATCTTGAAAATCAAATGCCTCATATCTCCTTATCTTCCATGGGGGCCGACATCGCCGATATAAATAATGATGGAAACTTGGATATTTTCGTTACAGACATGCTTCCAGGAAATGATTATCGTTTAAAAACTACTTCCGTTTTCGAAGGCCATAACCTTGTACGTTTGAAAGAATCTAGAGGATTTTGGAATCAATATATGCGAAATAATCTTCATTTAAATAATGGTGATGATACCTTTACCGAAATTGGACAATTCTCTGGAGTTCATGCTACGGATTGGTCTTGGGGAGCATTGATTTTTGATATGGATAATGATGGAAAAAAAGACCTCTATGTAGCAAATGGCATTCTGAAGAATTTGACAGATCAGGATTTTGTTCAATACCTAGGAGATAGAAATACCATGCAGGCCATGCTTAATGGTAAAAAATTCGATTATAAAGAATTTACAGATAAAATGACCTCTGATCCTATTTCCAATTATGCTTATAAAAACAATGGGAATTTGAAATTTACCAATTTAGTGGAAGATTGGGGTTTAAAAGGTCCAGGCTTCTCCAATGGTTCAGCTTATGGAGATTTAGACAATGATGGAGATTTAGATTTAGTAGTGAATAATCAAAATAATCCTGTTTCAATCTATAAAAACCAATCCAATGAAAAATTTGGCTATCATTTCCTAAAATTAAATATTGAAGGTGATAGCTATAATAAATTTGGGGTTGGCGCTAAAATTATTCTTTATCAATCCAATGAATCCCAAGTTTTACACCAAATGCCTAATAGAGGCTTTCAATCATCTTCTGATTTATCCTTAGTTTTTGGTTTAGGAAATAATCCTTCCATAGATTCATTACGTATTATTTGGCCAAACTTTAAAACAGAATTAATTAAAAATCCGAAAGCTGATCAAATTTTAAATTTAAAAATTCAGAATGCCAAGGATACCTACAGCTTTAAATCAAATCCAATTCAAAATGGATATTTTGAAAACCTACAAGGGGCTTTGGAATATACCCATAAAGAAAATGAATTTATGGATTATGATAGAGATGTATTAATCAAACAGAAATTTTCAACTCTTGGTCCTGCTCTA
This sequence comes from Bacteroidota bacterium, assembly GCA_046047395.1. Taxonomy (GTDB): domain Bacteria; phylum Bacteroidota; class Bacteroidia; order Cytophagales; family Spirosomataceae; genus CAZVFE01. Next base: position 2,462 of record JBJOIA010000050.1, read on the forward strand.
GCCACCGGAGATATTAATGGGGATGGTAGGGAAGATATTTTCATAGGAGGTGCTTCAGGCTATGAGAATAAAGTCTTTTTGCAAAATCCAGATGGTCGGTTTACTCCAAAGCCATTCGTTAAATTTAACCCAAAATCTGAAGCCGTGGATGCCGTTTTAGTTGACGTGGACCAAGATAATGATTTAGATTTAATCGTTGTGACAGGTGGAAATGAATTTGAAGAAAAAGATCCTGAATTAGCGGATGAACTTTATTTAAATGATGGAAAAGGTAATTTTAAATATTCATTAGGGCTACCGGGGTTAAATGATTTTGGTTCTTGTATTTCAGTAAGTGATTTTGACCATGATGGAGATATAGATTTATTCATTGGTTCTAGAATGATTCCCGGCAAATATGGACTAGATCCTCGTTCAAGCTTATTGGTAAATAATGGAAGAGGAGAATTTGTCAATTATTCCAAAAGATATATGGAAGATATTGAAAATCTTGGTATGGTAACTGATGCCCAGTTTGGTGATATTGATGGTGACGGTTGGGATGATTTAATCATTGTTCAAGATTGGGGTTCTATTAAAGTTTACCACAATAAAAAAGGTAGGAAATTTGAATCGACAACCATTCCAGGGACCGAGGGTATGTGGAAATCCATTCAATTAGCAGATACCGATGGAGATGGGGATTTGGATTTCATTGCAGGAAATATCGGCCAAAATTCTAAAATTTTCTGTTCACCAGAACATCCTGCAAAGATGGAAATCAATGATTTTGATTTGAATGGTTCTTACGAACAAATCATCTCTTGTATCACAGAAGATGGTCAGTCCTACCCAATGGCGTTAAAAAATGAATTAGCAAAGGCTATTCCTAGTATTCAAACAAAATTTTTAAAATATAAAGATTTTGCTTCGAAAAAAACAGAAGAATTATTCTCCCAAGAACAATTGAAAGGAATGATTACAAAAGAAATTGTTGAGGACAAAACCTTGGTGTTTGAAAATGATGGAAAGGGAAACTTCGTAGCAAAAGAACTTCCTTATCAAGTTCAACTTTCTTCAATCTTTACAAGTATCGTGAGAGATTTTGATAAAGATGGGAAACCAGACCTTTATCTTCTTGGAAATTTCTTCGATTATCTTCCTGAATTTGGAAAACAAGACGGGAATTATGGTGTATTATTAAGGGGTTTAGGGAAAAATCAATTTGAATTTGTACCGAATAAAAAATCAGGAATTTTGATAAAAGGACAAGTTAGGCACTCAGCCATTGTGCCAAGTTCAAAAGGAGATTTAATCATTTTAGTGAAAAATAATGAATCCGCTCAAACTATTAAAATTAAGTAGTCAATTTAAATTAACCATTATGAAAAAATCAATCTTATTCTTTTTCTTTTCTATTCTTGTTTTATCCAATTGTACGAAATCAAATGAACCCCCTCTTTTTACACAATTAGATGCTGAAAAAACGGGAATTGATTTTAAAAATGATATTGTTGAAACAAAGGAATTTAATATTTTAGATTATTTATACTTCTATAATGGAGGTGGAGTTTCTACAGGAGATATTAATAATGATGGACTTGTCGATATATTTTTTGTTTCTAATCAAGGAAAAAATAAATTATATCTGAATAAAGGAAATTTTCAATTTGAGGATATCTCTGAATCAGCGGGAATAGAAGGTTATGCTGATTGGCAAACGGGGTCTACCATGGCTGATGTGAATGGAGATGGCTTATTAGATATTTATATTTCTGCAGTTGCAAATTACCATGGATTAGAAGGTGCTAATGAATTATATATTAACAATGGCGATTTAACCTTCTCAGAAAAAGCCTCAGATTATCATTTAGATTTTACAGGGTTTGCTACTCAAGCAGCCTTTTTTGATTATGATAAAGATGGAGATTTGGATTGTTATTTGCTTAATCATGCAGTGCATAATACGCGTTCCTATGACCGTGTAAATACTCGCTCTTTAAAAGATAATGAAGCAGGAGATTATTTATATCGAAATGATGGAGATGTTTTTACGGATGTTTCCAAAGAAGCAGGAATTTATCAAGCTGCGATGGGCTATGGTTTAGGTATTTCTGTGGGGGATTTAAATGCAGATGGATGGGATGATATTTATGTAAGTAATGATTTCCATGAAGATGATTATTATTATGTGAATCAAGGAGATGGGACATTCAAGGAAGAAGTTAAAAAGCATTTTAAACATTTGAGTAGATATTCAATGGGAAATGATATTGCGGATATCAATAATGATGGATTTCAAGATATCATGACCCTAGACATGTTCCCGGAAGATGAAAAAGTTGAAAAATCCTCTGTCGGAGAAGATGCATTGGATATTTATTTATACAAACTTCAATTTGGATATTTTAATCAATACTCCAGGAATACTCTTCAAATAAATTTATCAGGAAAGAAATTTTCGGATGTAGCATCTTCTTCAGGAGTTTCTGCAACGGATTGGTCTTGGTCTACTTTAATGACTGATTTTGACCAAGATGGTATCAAGGATATTTTTATTACTAACGGAATTAAAAGAAGACCCAATGATTTAGATTATTTGAAATTCGTTGTTTCGGATTCATTGCATTATGGTTTGCCTATATCTAAGTCCTTAGAGCAAGAAGCATTGGATAAAATGCCCGATGGAAAATGGCATAATTATTTTTTTAAGGGATCAGAAACCTTAAAATTTGAAGATAAATCGGAAGCTTATGGTTTTGGTGCAAAAACTATTTCCAATGGTTCTTCCTATGCCGATTTAGATAATGATGGTGATTTGGATTTAATCGTGAATAATATTGATGAAATAGCCGGGATATTTCAAAATAATATCCAAGAAAATTCTCATCCTAATTATATAAAATTAAAATTTGAAGGTGAGAAGGCAAATAAGTTTGGGATTGGTGCTAAGGTTTATATTGAAACTAAGGCAGGAATGCAATTTCAAGAGCTGATGTCTACCAGAGGATTTTTGAGTTCTGTGGATCAGAAGTTGATATTTGGAATAGGACAAGATTCTACTATTCAATTCATGAAAATCATCTGGCCTTCAAATAAAATGCAGGTAATTGAATTGCCAAAAATCAATCAAGAATTAATAATCAAAGAAGCAGATGCGAATTTAGAGGCAGATTATGATCTTTTGAATAAAAGGGTAGAGCCAATTTATGAAGAAATAACAGAGTCGGTAAATATTCCTTATAAGCACGAAGAAAATATCTATTTTGATTTTAATCGAGAATCATTGATACCATTTAAAGTATCTACGGAAGGACCAAAAATAGCACTAGGAGATATCAATGGAGACGGGAAAGAGGATTTTTATATCGGAGGCGCCAAGCATCAGCCAGGTAAATTATTTTTACAAACTGAAAAAGGTTTTAAGGAATTTGACCAAGAATTTATGCATGCAGATTCAGTTTATGAAGATGTAGATGCCTTGTTTTTCGATGCGGATAATGATAAGGATTTAGATTTATATATTGTTTCTGGGGGAAATGAATATTTTGATAATATGCCTCAGCAATTGGATCGATTATATTTAAATGATGGGACAGGAAAATTCAAACGGGATTTGACTGCATTGCCAGAAATGTTTGAGAATAAATCGGTTGTAAAGGCTATAGATTTTGACAAGGACGGTGATTTGGATTTATTTGTGGGAGGAAGAGTTCGTGCTTATCATTATGGGTTGGATCCACGGTCTTATTTATTGGAAAATGATGGGAAAGGGAAATTTAGGGATGTCACAAAGAATAAAGCTCCAGAATTGGAAAGAATTGGAATGGTGACAGATGCAATATGGGCTGATTTTGATGGTGATAAGGATTCGGACTTATTAGTTGTTGGAGATTGGATGTCGCCAAGTTTATTTGAAAATAATTCAGGCAAATTTACTTTGGTTGAAAATGGATTATTGAAAGAAAAGGGATTTTGGAATGGATTAGTTGCTCAGGATTTTGATAAGGATGGGGATTTAGATTTAGTGATTGGGAATCTTGGTACGAATACTAAATTATTAAGGGAGGAAAATGGAACATTAAAAATGTGGTTAAAGGATGTGGATGGGAATACCCAGGATGACCATATAATTGGTTATAGTAGAAATGGAGAATATTTTCCGATAAATAATAAAGATGAATTAGGTAAGCAATTGCCTGGAATAATCAATAAGAAATACACTTATTATAATGAATTTGCTGGTAAATCTATCATGGAATTATTTGAAGATGGTGAATTAGATGGTTCAGAAACGAAGGAAGTTAATAATTTCCAAACGATGTATTTTGAAAATAAGGGTAATAATGAATTTGAAGGAAAGTCGATGCCATTATTGGCTCAGACATCCAAGGTGATGAAAATGATTTCAGAGGATTTGGATAATGATGGGGATTTGGATATAATTTTAGGGGGTAATTTTTACGGACCTTCTATGTATCAATCAAGATATGATTCCTTTTTTGGGATAACATTGATTAACGATGGTGAGGGAAATTTTAAATCTGAATTGGCTACGGAGACAGGATTTTTAATGGATGGGGAAGTTCGAGATATTGAAGTTATAGATACTCCGATGGGTAGATTGTATTTAATTGCAAGAAATAATGAGAGTATTCAAGTATTTAGAAAAATTTTAAAATAAGAAATGTACAATTTTTTATAAGAATGAAAGGAGGCCTTAGCCTCCTTTTTTTTTCGAAAAAAACCTAATTATTTACCTAAATAGCGCCTCAGTCCTATACAGTGCTAATAATCCAGATTAATAAAGGAAAAATACAAATATTAAAAAAATAATAAAAATTTGCATTTTTTTATTTGAATTTTTCTTTTTTAATTTGCGAAGATTTTTTAACCACTAATTTATAAGGTATATGATTCAAAATTACCGCGGGATTCATTCCTATGTTCAAAGTAAAAAAGAAATCCGATCTTTTTTTTACACTTTGTTAATCGTTTTGTTTAGTTCGGTTGCAGCAATTGCACAGAACATGGTTACTGGAAAGGTTACAGATGCTAGAGATGGTTCTGGACTACCAGGGGTATCCGTCACAGTAAAAGGCACTAATCGTGGTGTTACAACTGATATTGATGGTAATTACAAAATTCAGGCTGATAATGGTCAGTCCATTGTTTTTTCTTTTGTGGGATATGTTTCACAAACACTTTCCGCTAATGCATCTGTGATTAATGTAAGTTTATCTGAGGATGTCACGCAATTACAAGATGTGGTTGTAGTGGGTTATGGTACTCAGAAAAGAAAAGAAGTATCAGGAACTGTAACAAGTTTAGGGGAAAAAGAATTTGTAACAGGTGTTGTAACTAATCCACTGGCTGCCGCTCAAGGTAAGGTAGCTGGTTTAGTAATTACCCAATCCTCAGGGGACCCAAATGCTGTGCCAACTGTGCGTTTAAGAGGAACTGGCTCATTAAATGCCTCCTCTACTCCTTTATATGTAGTGGATGGTGTAATTGGGGTACCTATTGAAAATATTGCTCCACAAGATATCGCTTCTTTGGATGTATTACGTGATGCTTCTGCAGCAGCCATTTATGGTGCAAGAGCTGCGAATGGGGTAATTATCATCAACACAAAGCGTGGAAAATCAGGTATTCCTACCGTAGACTATTCAGGTGTTTTTGGTGTTGAGCAAATTTCCAGAAGACCTGATTTATTAAATGCTGCAGAGTTTAGACAAGCTTCATCTAAATACGGTTTAACATTAGATGATAATGGTGCAAATACTGATTGGTTAGATGTAATTACGCGAAATGGATTTTCTCAAAACCATAATTTAGCCGTTTCTGGAGGTTCAGAAAAATCTTCTTTTAGAGTCTCAGTAGGTTATTTAAATCAAACAGGAACATTAATTGGTTCATCTAAAACGAGATGGAACGGTCGATTAAATTTTGATGCCAAATCTTTAGAAGATAAATTAATAACCAAATTTAGTGTTTCGGCACAAAATACTACTGGAACTTATCCAGATCAAAGAGCAGTAGGTTTTGCAATGAATATGAGACCAACTGATCCAGTTTTCAATTCAGATGGGACTTATTATCAGATTCCTGGTACATTTGCAAATTTTAATCCATTAGCTTATTTAGAAAATCAAACTAATACTGGAAATTTTATTGATTTCCTATTTAATGGGCAAGCTGGTTATAAAATTTTACCTGAATTAACATTCAATGTTTCTGGAACTTTAAGAACTCAAACAGAAAATTATTCCTATTATGCTAATTCGATAAAAGGTAATTTATTAAATATCGTTGGTGGAAACTCTGCTTCAAGAGGTTCTTACAATACAGTAGATCAATTATTAGAGGTAACTTTAAACTATG
>JBJOIA010000051.1:0-2668 GCA_046047395.1 Bacteroidota bacterium
AAACGCAAGTTTATATGATAAATATTTCATGAATATTACTGAGATAGAAATTCCAAAAAGGAGAAGTAATTCAAAACATACATTTCATTTATATGTTATCAGAAGTGGTAGAAGGGATGAGCTTGCAGCTTATCTTTCTTCTCACGGAATCGAAACAGCAATTCACTACCCTACTTCATTACATAATCTCCCGGCCTATTCTTACTTAGGGTATAAGCCTAATGATTTTCCAATTTCTAATGCATATCAATCAGAAATATTGTCTCTACCCATGTATCCAGAGCTCTCCGAAAAGCAAATTGAATTTATTGCTAACACCATAAAATCATTCTTTAATCAGTAAAATGCCGAAAAAAGTTGCCGTATTAGGAGCCGGAATAATAGGCTTATCAGTTGCATATAAATTACTTCAACAGCAAGGTCAAATAAATTTATCAATCTTTGAGAAAGAGGATGAGGTTGGAAAACATCAATCTGGGAGGAATAGCGGTGTTTTACATTGTGGACTTGATTACGAACCTGGTTCATTAAAAGCTAAGCTTGCTATTAATGGGGCTCGAGAAATGGTAAAATTTTGCAAAGAATACAATATTTATCACGACATCTGTGGAAAAATTGTAGTTGCTTCTGATGAAAGAGAAGCGAAACTTTTAGATAAATTATATGAAAGAGGAATTGAAAATGGTATTTATGGACTTGTATTTCTAAATGAAAATGAGTTGAAATTAAGAGAACCGAATGTCAAAGCATATAAAGCCTTATTAGTACCTGAGGAAGGAATTTTAGACTATAAAGCTGTAATGTATAAACTATTAGATGAAGTGAAAAAAATGGGTGGAAACATTTTCTTCAATTCTCAAGTTTTGAACTCAAACACACATGGCAACCAAGTTAAACTCCAAACTAATCGAGGTATTGATTTTTTTGATTTGGTAATAAATTGCACTGGCCTGCAAACAGATAGAGTATACAAACAACTAACATTAAAGAAAAGACCATTTCGAATTGTTCCATTTCGCGGAGAATATTTTGAATTAAAAGAAGATTCAAAAAAACTGGTGAATCATTTGGTATATCCTGTTCCAGATCCATATTTTCCATTTTTAGGGGTTCATTTTACACGTATGTATAATGACAAAAGAGAAGTTGGGCCAAATGCGGTATTAGCTTTCAAACGAGAAGGATATAAATTGACGGATTTCTCATTCAGAGATTTTTTTGATAGTCTTTTCTATAAGGGATTAATTAAATTTGTAATAAACAATTTTCAATTCTCATTTGGCGAGTTTAGTAGCTCAATTAGTAAAAATGCGTTCTTAAAAAAAGCTCAAAAATTGGTGCCTAGTCTAACAGAGGATGATCTAATCAAAGGTTCATCAGGCGTAAGAGCTCAAGCAATGAGTAAAGATGGAAAACTAATTATGGATTTCAAAATAAAAAATGAGGGCAATCAAATTCATATACTAAATGCGCCATCCCCAGGGGCGTCAGCTTCACTTGCTATTGCGTCCTATATTATAGATTCATGTTTAGGTAAAACTAATCCATGAATATCTGGTTTATTTCAAAATACGCCAGGCCACTAGAGTATGGTTTTGGAACAAGACAATTTTACCTGTCAAGTGAATTTAAAAAAAAAGGAAATGAAACTTTAGTTATTTGTAGCGACTCGAATCATAATGGTCATTTCCCTAAATTTCAGCATATTTATAATCTAGAAATTCATCACGGGGTTACAACATGCATAATTAGAACTAAGAAATATAAACGGTCTTTTGGAATAAAAAGGATAATAAGTTGGATAGATTTTGAAGTAAAACTATTCTTTCTTAATAAAAAGAAACTAATTAAGCCTGATGTAATTATTGTCTCATCTTTATCTCTCTTCACAATTTTAAATGGATACTACCTTAAAAGAAAGTTTAATGCAAAACTAATTTTTGAAGTCAGAGATATTTGGCCTTTAACACCCGTTAAAATTGGTGGAATTTCTAAAAAGAATATTTTTATTCGAACTCTAAAAAATATTGAAAAATTTGGATATATCCATTCTGATTTGATAGTTGGAACCATGCCAAATTTAAAAGATCATATTCATGAAGTCCTAGGATTTGAAAAAAATGTAGTATGTATACCTCAAGGCTTTGATTCAGAATTCCTTGAGGAGCAATTACCTTTAGATCAATCTTTTTTGGAAAAATATTATCCAAAAAACAAATTTATAATTGGATACGCGGGATCTGTAGGGGCTTCTAATGCTTTAGAAACACTTATTGAATGCGCATTTAAAATGAGTAAGTACAGTAATATACATTTTTTGATTATTGGTAATGGTGATAAAAGAGATTTTTATATTCATAAGACTCAGGGTTTGAAGAATATTACATTTGCCCCAAAAATCAGAAGGCAACAAGTACAAAATGCTTTAAAATTATGTGACGTTCTATATGATAGTGTAAAAAATAATTCTCTATATAATTATGGGCTTTCTCGAAATAAATGGATTGACTATATGCTGGCTTCTAAACCTATGTTGGTTTCTTATAAAGGATATAAATCTATGATTAATGAAGCTAAGAATGGGTTTTTTATTGATCCTGAAGATTCAGAATCTTTAAAAAACAAGATTTTAGAATTGTCTATATACCCTAAAACGGAGATTAAAAGA
>JBJOIA010000052.1:0-11005 GCA_046047395.1 Bacteroidota bacterium
ATTTATTCGGATCAGAATTTGAAAAATTTTCAGGCTTATATATGTATTGCTGAGACTTCATTATTCAAAGATAAAGAATAAATTAATAATTTTTAGAAAAGCGAAGAACTACGAACTACGAACTACGAGTGACGAACTACGAGTTACGAACTACGAGTGACGAACTAAGAACTACGAATTACGAATTACGGGTGACGAGTGACTCCTCTCTGGCGCAGCCGTCCTCGGCTGTGCTAAAGAGAGGCATAAAAAAATTTGGGCACAGGCTAGGATCCACCCTGGCGACGAGTGACGAGTGACGAACTTTGAACCAAGCTACTAAACTCAAAACTCAAAACTCATAGTTCGTAATTCGTAGATTGCCTGTTTTAACCACCCCGTCTGCTTCGCAGCCACCCCTCCTAAGGAGGGGAATACTATGCTTCGCATGAACTCGTAGTTCGTAATTATTTTTATTTTTTCTTTTGAAATAAATTTCCTTTCAATTATATTTGCAGTCCGTTTTGAGAGAAACGATTAAATTTATAAGAAAATGGCAAAAAAAGGAAACCGCATTCAGGTAATTTTAGAGTGCACTGAGCACAAAGAAAGTGGACAACCAGGTACTTCTAGATATATTACGACAAAAAATCGTAAAAACACTACCAATAGATTGGAGTTGAAGAAGTTTAATCCAATTTTAAAGAAAGTTACATTACATAAAGAAATTAAATAAGGATAATCCTTTAAAGTTATGGCAAAGAAAGTAGTTGCAACATTAAAGAAAGAAGGTGGCGTTAAGTACGCTAAAATTATTAAGACAGTTAAAAACCCTAAAACTGGTGCATATTCCTTCAAAGAGGAAATTGTAATTCAAGACAGAGTGAATGAATTATTGAAAGGATAATACTCCTTTTTAAAAATATTATAAGAAAAAGTCTCTGTTTTAGGGACTTTTTTTTATTTTCGACCTTTATTAATTCGAATCATGGGCATATTTGATTTTTTCAAGAAAAAAGAAGAACCTCAAATCAAGGAAGAAGAGATTGCTTTAGACAAAGGTTTAGAAAAAACCAAGGAAGGTCTAATTGGCAAAATCAATCGTGCTGTATTGGGTAAATCCAAAGTAGATGATTCCGTTTTAGATGAACTAGAAGAAATCCTATTAACCTCGGATGTTGGCGTAGCCACTACCCTAAAAATCATCCGTAGAATTGAAGAAAGAGTAGAAAAAGATAAGTATTCCAATGCCCAAGAATTGAATACTATCCTAAAAGAAGAAATTGCCAATTTATTAGAAGAAAATAAATCCACTGATCTAGAATCTGCTTTCAAAGAACCTAGCGTAAAACCCTATGTCCTTTTAGTAGTTGGGGTAAATGGCGTTGGTAAAACCACCACCATCGGAAAACTCGCTGCACAATTCCACCAAAATGGCTTAAAAGTAATACTTGGCGCCGCAGATACTTTCCGCGCTGCTGCTGTAGACCAATTAAAACTTTGGGGTGAAAGAGTAGGCGTTCCCGTTGTTGACCATGGAATGAATGCCGACCCCGCCTCCGTTGCCTTTGATGCCGTTAAAACTGCCGTGGATCAAAAAGCTGATATCGTTATCATAGACACTGCCGGAAGACTACATACCAAAGTAAACCTAATGAATGAATTAGGAAAAATAAAACGCGTTATCCAGAAATTTATCCCTGAGGCTCCTCATGAAGTCCTTTTGGTTTTAGATGGCTCAACCGGACAAAATGCTTTCATTCAAGCACAGGAATTCATCAAAGTAACTGAAGTAAACTCCCTTGCCATTACCAAATTAGATGGAACTGCCAAAGGTGGCGTAGTAATTGGTATTTCAGACCAATTCAAAATACCTGTTAAATATATTGGCGTTGGAGAAAAAGTGTCCGACCTCCAAGTCTTCAATAAAACAACCTTCGTAGATAAGATTTTTGGAAAATAATTTATAAATCCTGAATAATAATCTTATTCATCTGCATAAAATTATAAGCTGTTTTTGGAGCAGTCTCCGGATTATTCATTAAAGGTCCGAGCTGTGAGGGAGTCACCTGCCAAGAAACCCCGAATTTATCCGTCAACCAACCACATCTCCCCTCCTTGCCCCCATCAGTGAGTTTTTCCCAATAAAAATCAATTTCTTCCTGCGTATCCACTACCACCACAAAAGATATCCCCTCGTTGAAAACAAATTCATGGCCGGGCATCGAACTATCCATCGCACAAAACGGCTGACCATTGATTAAAGTCTGCGAATATTTATAATATCCTTCTACATCATGCTCCCCTTTTTGATAGGTATCTGCAAACAACGGTTTAGAATTCGGGAAAATAGAACAATAAAATTCCATCGCCTCCTTGGCCTTTCCTGCATTTTGTTGGGTAAAACTTAGGCTAGGCACAATCTTGGCAGAAGATTCATGCCCCTTCATTAATTGCCAATTGACGCCAAATTTATCTTGGCACCAGCCATAATAAGGGCTCCATGGATATTCATTCAGCTCCATCAAGGCCTTTCCTCCTTGGGCAAGCATATTATCCCAAATTTCTTGGATGATAGCCTCCTCTTCTAAATTGACAAAAAAAGAAATGGATGAATTGATGGAATATTCCGGACCTGCATTCAAAGCCATAAACCGATGGCCCAATATCTCAAAATTATAGGCAAAAGGATTTTTTGCTATCCATTTGAAATCAGGAAATACGGATTGATAATAATTGGCGGCCTCCTCGGCATTTTGATTAAACCAAAGGCAGGGAAAAATGGGATGATTCATGGTTAACTACTTTAATACCTGATAGACTATCAAGGCTGAAAGGTAAGCCAATGCTGTCATATATCCAAATTGAATAACCGGATATTTCCACGACTTTGTTTCTCTATACGTAGTTGCAAGGGTACTCATACATTGCATGGCAAAAGCATAGAATACCATCAGAGATAAACCCAAGGCCAAATCGTACATAGGCTTGCCCGTTGCAGGATTAATTTCTTCCCGCATTCGTTTCTTAATGGTATGATCCCCCTCAATATCTCCTCCAAGGCTATAAATGGTAGACATCGTCCCCACGAATACTTCCCTTGCCGCAAATGAAGTAATTAAAGCTATCCCTATTTTCCAATCATAACCCAATGGTTTTATAACCGGCTCAAATTTTTTACCCAACCATCCCGCATAGGAATATTCAAGCTTTTCAGACGCAATTTTATTATTTAATACCTCTGTAGTTAAATTCGGATTCTCAAGTCTAACCCTTTGTTCAACTTGGTCAAATTCCTCACCAGGACCATAAGATGCCAAGACCCACAAAACAATTGAAATTGCCACAATAATCTTTCCGGCCTCAAATACGAAGGCACGAACCGAATTATAAATAGACAAGAAAATATGTTTTAAACGAGGAGTTTTATAGGTAGGCAATTCCATAATAAAAAAGGTCTTTTCCTTCACCTTTAAGATGGTTTTCATTACCCAGGCTGAAAATAAAGCCATAAAAAACCCTAATAAATATAAGCCAAATAAGACTACCCCCTGTAAATTAAAGACCCCAAATAAGGTCCTTGCATCCGGAATCACCAAGGCAATTAATATCGTATATATTGGTAATCTTGCCGAACAAGACATTAGAGGAGTCACCATTATGGTAATCAAGCGGTCTTTCCACGAAGTAATGGAACGGGTACTCATGATTGCCGGTACTGCACAAGCTACACCGGAAATCATCGGGACAATCGAACGCCCATTCAATCCAAATCTTCGCATCAATTTATCCATGATAAACATCACCCTAGACATATAGCCAGTTTCCTCTAAAAGGGCAATGAATAAAAATAAAAAGGCAATTTGAGGGATAAAAATCAATACTCCACCAATTCCTGCTATCAATCCATCAGAAATCAAATCGGTAATTTTTGATTCAGGCAAAACAGTTCTTACCCATTCACTTAAATTACCAACGCCCGCATCAATCGCATCCATTGGAAAAGAAGCCCAGGTAAATACTGCCTGAAATACCAGGAATAAAATCCCTAGAAAACTAAGATATCCCAATATCGGATGTAAAAATACCTTGTCTAGTTTATCAGAAAAACTACGAACAGGCTCTTTTTCCCATTGCTGATTGATATTGATAACACATCGATCTACAATATCCGAAATCTGCTCATATCTACTGACAATCTCACTCGATTTATATTTTTTGGCATTGAATTGGTATTTCTCCTGAAGCTGATCAAAAGCTTGTTTTTGGTCTTTATTGAACATGGCCATATGATCATGTTCCATCAACCATAATAAAGATCGATAAGGATCCGTTTGTCCGAATTTTACCTCAATTTCATCCAATAATTCCTGTGCAACAGGAAAAGATAAACCATCATTGGAAGCGTATTTATTTATCAATAATTTGGCAACGGCCATTTTTAAACCGTTGATTCCAATTCCTTTTTTAGCATTTACCTCTACCACCTCCACATTCAATTCCCTCGCTAATTTTAATGAATTAATCACTAAACCATTCCCTTCCGCCACATCCAACATATTCAAGGCTAAAACCGTGGGTAATCCCAAATCCTTCACCTGAGAAAATAATAATAAATTCCTCTTTAAATTAGACGCATCCGCAACCACAATGATCACATCCGGAAAATCTTCACTCTTCGGGTCTCCCAGAATATTCACCACCAATTCTTCATCCATGGAATTCGGATAAATACTGTAAATACCCGGCAGGTCAATGACTTCCATTTCCTTTCCTGGCTCTAATTCCCAAGAACCCGTATGTTTATCAACCGTTACACCCGGAAAATTCCCCGTCTTCTGACTCAAGCCCGTCAGGCTATTGAAAAGAGAAGATTTTCCCGCATTCGGATTTCCAATAAGTGCTATTTTAGGTCTTTTCAAGGAAATTTAATTTATTCTTTCTACTAATATTTCTGATGCCTCCTGCTTACGCATAGATAAGGTATAACCAGATACTTTTACCGCAATAGGATCTCCAAATGGTGCAAAATGCAATACCTCAATCTCTACTCCCGGCAAACATCCCATCTCCAATAATTTCAAAGATAAATCCTCATCTTTAAAATCTACTACCACTGCCTTTTCCCCTAAATTTAAATTGGATAATAATACCTCAGACATCTTTATTTAGAATGATTCAAAATTGTTTGCAAATATAGATAATAAAATTTAAAATATATAATAATTAAGAACTGATATTAATCATTAATGCTATTTAATAGGAATGATAATTTCTTCCCCTCTTAGCGCAATATCTTGTTTTTTAGAATTTGCTCGCATCAGCACTTCTTTTGATACCTTATATTTCTCTGAAATTTTTCCTAAGATATCTCCCGGACCAACGATATGAACGGCTTTAACCTTTACCTTGATTTTGGTAACGCCCACTAAGATATTGGAAGGACGAACATCCGGATTGGCCTTTTGAAGCTCGTCGAAACCATAGCCAAAGCGTTTGGCAATTCCCAAAAAGGAATCTCCTGCTTGAACAATATATTGATAATTTATACCTTCTGGTGCTGCTGGCTCTTCTTTTTTCAGACTATCCACTTTTTCCTCTACAACTAATTCCTCTGTTACTTCGTTTGCAGAGTCCAAATCATCTGCTGGGTTCATTTGAATTGGATCCACATCAGACAGTGGCAAGCTATCTGAGTAAACCGTTTGCTGATTCAACTGATCATATTCACTCTGAGCTAATTCTGGATTTTCCTCTTCAATAGGTGTAATAGTGGCATATACCATTCCTGCTATCACCAATAAAATCAATAATATGGTAATAGGAGGCAAGGGCCAATTAATATTCATTCGAAATTTCGCCACTGAATTTATTTTTTAATTTCCTGACTCATAAGATTGACTTTTTCTATCATATCCTCTTTGAAGTCTGCCAATTTTTGGGCGATAGAATCGTCTGAGCTACCAATGATCTGGGCAGCTAAAATACCTGCATTTTTTGCAGCATTTAGGGCAACCGTTGCCACAGGAACACCATTGGGCATTTGAAGGATAGATAGGACGGAATCCCAACCATCGATGGAATTAGAAGATTTTATTGGTACGCCAATTACGGGCAAAGTAGTAGCAGACGCCACCATACCAGGAAGGTGTGCTGCCCCGCCTGCTCCTGCAATAATCACCTTTACTCCTCTTTCGCGGGCATTCTGAGCGTATTCTAACATTTTTACTGGGGTACGATGCGCCGAGACTACATCTACTTCTGTGGAAATACCAAAACTTTTAAGTATTTCATCAGCCTCTTTCATAATTGAATAGTCTGATTGGCTTCCCATAATGATACCTACCGTTGCCATAATATTAAGATTTAATTTTTATTAAATTTTTTACCCTTTCCGCTTTTGCCACAACCTGTTCATGTGAATCACCTAAAATAGTAATATGTCCCATCTTTCGGAAAGGTTTGGTCATTTTTTTACCATAAAAGAAGGGATAAACGCCATCGATTGCCAAGGCCTCCTCTAAACCTTCCACTATAGCCTCGCCTTCATAACCATCTTCGCCAAGAATATTCAGCATGGCCGAGAAGGATCTTGAATCTGTATCACCCAAAGGCAAATTAAAAATTGCACGAAGATGTTGTTCGTATTGGGAAGTATAATTTCCGCGGATGGTTTGGTGTCCGGAATTATGCGGACGAGGAGCAATTTCATTTACTAGGACTTTCCCATCCTTGGTAAGGAACATTTCCACGGCCAAAACGCCCACAAGACCTAATTTAGAGATGATCCCTTTTGCCAAATTCTGTGCAGTTTCTTCAATGCTCGTATTTACTTGAGCCGGGGAAACCAAAAATTCTACGAGGTTTTGGGTAGGATGAAAGACCATTTCTACCGTAGGAAAAGCGCGCACCTCACCTTTTTCATTTCGGGCTACGATTACAGCCAATTCTTTTTCGAAGTCCACCGCTTTTTCTAGGAGTCCGGGCGCATCGAAACCTTTTTCAATTTCATTTTCATTGGAAATTCTAACCACTCCTCTGCCGTCGTAACCACCCTTCCCAATTTTATTAAAAGCAGGTAAAAAATCCGTATTTTTTCTGATTTCGTCTAATGAATCTACGAGGATGAAATCTGCGGTGGGGAAATTATTTTCTCGATAAAATTCTTTTTGCAGACGTTTATCTTGGATCATCCGAAGGAGTTGGGGTTGGGGGAAGACCTTTTTACCCATTTTTTCTAGATCTTCTAGGGCGTCTACATTGACGTGTTCGATTTCAATGGAAATAATATCTTTATCAGCACCGAAATGCATGACGGTATCATAATCTTTTAGGGAGCCTTCGGTAAAACTATTTGCAAGGTATTTGCAAGGGGCGTTAGCATCTGGGTCCAGGCAATTTACTTCTATGGATAAATCGATTGAGGCTTGGATCAACATTTTTCCTAATTGTCCCCCTCCTAAAATTCCCAATTTCGGTAAAACCATATCAAAGGATTATTTGTTAAAGATTATGTAAAATTACTCTATTTGTTTTACCTTTGGAAATAAAATTGAAAAACAGCATTAAAAAAATGAAAATGAATAATAGAAATTTGATTCTTTTGGGAATGATATTTTTGGCGATAGTGAGTCGGTTCATCATCACGGCTGGTCCGAACTGGGCAAATTTTTCACCAATAGGCGCAATGGCCTTATTTTCAGGTTATTATTTCAGGAATAAGCCATTTGGCATGTTGATGACATTTTTGGGAATATGGTTATCCAATATGATCATCAATAATTTATTATATACTGAATATTTCGATGGATTCTCTTATGGGCTGAATTTATCGCATATACTAATTTTCCTTGCGATAACGGCATACGGACAATTGAATCAGGGAGGTAAAGGCGAGAAATTGGCGATGGGAGATTTCTTAAGAATGAATTTATTCACGGCCTTTAGTTTCTTTATGGTATCCAATTTCTTAGTATGGCTAGGCAGCGAAGTAACCTATACCAAAGACCTAGGCGGCCTATTAGCTTGTTATACCGCAGGCCTACCCTTCATCCAAAACACGATCCTTAGTCAACTATTCTTCGGCGCCATCTTCTTTGGGGCCTATCAGTTGATAGAATCGAAATACTTTGTAGCGAAGAAGGTTTGAGCTACGAACCGGCAACCGCGCTGTTACGAGTTACTCGTAGTTCGTCACCAATTCCAAGTGCTTCCAAAAACTTGGATAGGATTTGGCAACTACACCCGGCTCTAAAATCGTGATTTCTTTTATTAAACTCACTGGCGCAAAGGCCATCGCCATACGGTGGTCATCGTAGGTCTCTATCGCCTCTATGTTCGCAGGTAACCCATAAGAATTTACCTCGTATAAATGATTCTTCTCCAATTCCACTAATTCACCCCCCAATTTCTTTAATTCATTCTGCAATGCCTTTACACGGTCCGTCTCCTTCACCTTTAAAGATTCTATTCCCGTCATCTTTAAATGTATCCCCTTCATCACCGCCACCACAGAAATCGTCTGCGCCAAATCCGGACAATCCGTGAAATCCCAAGTCATCTCTCCCCGCGCCTCCACCTTCTCCAATAAATACCCCCTGCCCGTATACGTACTCTTCACCCCCATCGGCTCCATGATTTTCCTAATCACCGAATCCCCCTGCAACGACTCCTCCTTCAA
Organism: Bacteroidota bacterium; assembly: GCA_046047395.1. Lineage (GTDB taxonomy): Bacteria > Bacteroidota > Bacteroidia > Cytophagales > Spirosomataceae > CAZVFE01. The sequence goes on from JBJOIA010000052.1 coordinate 8,660, forward strand.
TCCTAATAATTCCAACCTAGATTCCTTGAAAGGCGATAATGCCACCATCGAATACCAATAGGAAGCCCCAGACCAGTCCGACTCCACCGCAAATGGCTGTGGCTTATAGGACTGATGCGGGATGCTTATCGTAGCATTCTCCCAATCCGCTGCAAAATCAATCCCAAAATGTGCCATCTGCGCTAAGGTCATTTCAATATATGGCCTAGATCCTAATTCGCCCGTAATCTCCAATTCAATTCCCTCTGGAAGTAAAGGCGATAACATCAGGACAGATGAGATAAATTGCGAGGATACATCTCCCCGAATGGTTAAATGCTTATTCCCTGAATATTCAAAGCCCTTTAATAATAGCGGCGGATAGCCTTCCTTATTTTCATATTCAATATTCGCTCCTAAAAAACGCAAAGCATCTACCAAAATCCCAATCGGCCTCTCACACATTCTTGGCGTTCCCGTCATACGCTTTTGCACACCAGAAATGGCATAATAGCCGGTTAAAAATCGCATCGTGGTGCCCGCATCCAATACATCCGCCTCCGCACCATTTTCTGCCAATAAACGAATCATCGTCTGCGTATCTCTCGCCTCCGCCAAATTAGATAAATTGGAAATATCTGCACCCGATAAAGCATTGATGATTAAAGCTCTATTGCTTTCCGATTTTGAAGAAGGTAATGGTATAGCTAAATCAAAGCTTTTATCTATTGGTTTTAAACTTATTGAATTCAATTTTAACGAAGTTTTAAGGTAACTAAGGTGATTACTCCTAACAATATCCCGACAATCCAGAATCTAGTCACAATCTTTGCCTCATGGAAATTTTTCTTTTGATAATGATGATGCAATGGCGACATTAAAAATATCCTCCTGCCTTCACCATATTTCTTTTTCGTATATTTAAAATAGGCCACCTGTATCATCACAGATAAATTCTCTATTAAAAATATTCCACATAATATCGGTATTAAAAATTCTTTTCTGATCACAATGGACATAGTAGCAATTACGCCTCCCAACATCAAAGATCCGGTATCGCCCATAAATACCTGCGCTGGATAGGTATTATACCATAAAAAGCCCACACAAGCACCCACAAAGGCCGCACAAAAGACGGCGAGCTCCCCAGAATTCGGGATAAACATCACATTTAAATATTCTGATATAACTTTATTACCAGATACATAGGCTAATATAGCTAAGACTATTCCGATAATCACAGAGGTTCCTGCTGCTAATCCATCTAGTCCATCTGTAATATTGGCTCCATTCGAAACAGCAATGATGATAAAAGTGACTATGAAAATATAAACCAACCAAACATAATCATTCGGGATGAAATCTGGCAGTAACCAATTATAATTAAACTGATTGTCTTTGATAAAGGGTAGCGTGGTCTCCAATGATTTAGAATCATGAAATTGCTGCACTATTTCCCCTCCAATCAATCTCGGTTTTTCATATACCCTTACCAATACATTTTCGTTAAAATACATAACTGCTCCAACCAATATCCCTAAAATAATCTGACCAACTATTTTAAATTTACCGGAAAGTCCATCTTTATTTTTCTTGAAAACCTTGATATAATCATCTAAAAAGCCCACAAGTCCCAACCAAACGGCTGAAATGATTAACAAGATAATATAGATATTGGATAATTTCGCAAATAATAAAGTGGGGATTAATAAGGATAATAAGATGATGATACCTCCCATGGTAGGAGTTCCTCTTTTTGCCATTTGGCCTTCTAATCCTAAATCTCTGATTTCCTCACCAATTTGTAATAATTGTAATTTTCTAATCACCCATTTTCCCCAAATAGAGGCAATTAGCAAAGAGGTAATGATTGCAGCAATTGCACGAAAGGTGATGAATTGAAAAACGCCCGCACCCGGTAGTTGAAATTGTTTATCTAAATAATCGAATAAATAGTACAGCATGCAGCGTTAATTTGAATATTTTACAAATTTAATAATATCTAGGCTCCCGCCAATATTTTTTTTACTTCCTCGCGATCATCAAAATGAAATTTTTCACCTTGAACAATTTGATAATCCTCATGTCCTTTACCAGCAACTAAAATGATATCCCCTTGATCGGATAGTTCCTTAAAGGATTTCTCTATGGCCTCTTTTCGATCTACATAACGAAAAACTGACTGAAGATCCTTTTCCTCTACCCCTTCCATCATATCATCTAGGATGGATTCTGGATCTTCGTTGCGCGGATTATCCGAAGTAAATACGGAATAATCTGAATATTGAACGGCAATCTTAGCCATCATGGGTCTTTTGCCCTTATCCCGATTTCCCCCACAACCAACAATGGTAATAATTTTTTGAT
>JBJOIA010000053.1:0-11379 GCA_046047395.1 Bacteroidota bacterium
AATTTTTTCGATATAATGAATCCTACCAATAAATTGAATATTTTCCATTTGGTCATTCAATTCATGGACCTTAAATATTTTGGTTCTATCTTCATATCGGAAGGGATAATATTGAAGTAGATCTCCAAGATTGTATATAGATAATTCTTTTTCGATGGTTTCTTTTTTTAAAGGACTCATCGAAGGAATTATTCCAATACTTTGTTCAAAAAATTCGTTGGAGTTCATTCTAATTATTCTCTTTAATTTGAAAGATTATATAGGAATCTTTTCAAAGTTAAGCTTTATGTGAATAGGGCTTTAGAAATTTTAGTTTTTTTTTAATCTAATTAATGATAATTTTATAGATTAATTCCAATAAAATGGCAAGTATTCAACCTGCGAAAGAGAATTTTGTAATTTTAAGCTTAGACGATTTACTGAATTGGTCGAAGGCGGCTTCTTTATGGCCAATGGGATTTGGATTAGCTTGTTGTGCGATTGAAATGATGCAAGCCTATGCTTCTGGTTATGATTTAGATAGATTCGGAGTTTTTCCTCGTCCTTCCCCTCGCCAGTCTGATGTGATGATTGTAGCAGGTACGGTAACTTTTAAGATGGCAGATAGAATTAGAAGATTATATGAACAGATGCCAGAGCCAAGATATGTAATTTCTATGGGTTCTTGTTCAAATTGCGGAGGCCCTTATTGGGAGCATGGATACCATGTGGTGAAAGGAGTCGATAGAATAATCCCCGTAGATGTTTATGTACCTGGTTGTCCGCCTCGTCCTGAGGCATTAATTGGGGGCATCATTAAACTTCAGGCCAAAATAAAAGGAGAGGATTTGCCTGCTCCAACTTTAATTGAAAACGAACTAAAAGCGGTAAGTCATGGATAATTCATTGATTATCGATTTGATAAAAAAGGAAATTTCCATTGAAGTAAATTTCAATGAACAAAATCAATTGGTTTTGGAGGCAGAGAATTTATTCGATGTCATGGAATTGCTTTGGAAGCATGAATCGACCTATTTTGACCAATTATCCTGTCTGACTGGGATCGATTTGGGAGAGGAGAAGGGTAAAATTCAACTTATTTATACTTTGAATTCCATTCCGCATAATTTTTTATTGAATATTTTGGTTGAAATTCCTCGAATGGAGAAAAATAAATTGCCTCAGGTTCCAAGTTTGGTAAAAATATGGAAAACCGCCGATTGGCATGAAAGGGAGGTTTATGATTTAGTAGGAGTGAATTTTAAGGGTCATCCTGATTTGAGGAGAATATTATTACCAGAAGACTGGGAGGGTCATCCCCTAAGAAAAGATTACCAAGAACAAGAAAAATATCACGGTATTAAAGTCAAATATTAAATTGAAAATTTCAGGATTTACTTTTATTCGAAATGCCGTAAAGAATGATTATCCGATCAAAGAGGCAATACTTTCTATTCTTCCAATTTGTGATGAATTTATTGTTGCTTTGGGTAAATCAGATGATGATACAAGGGGTTTGATTGAATCCATCGATTCAGAAAAAATAAAAATTCTTGAAACCGTATGGGATGATTCTAAGCGTGAGGGGGGAAGGGTTTTTGCTTTGGAAACAGATAAAGCAATGGATGCTATTGCCAAAGATTCTGATTGGGCATTTTATATCCAAGGAGATGAATGTGTTCATGAAAATGATTTGGAAATCGTAAGGAATGCCATGTTGGATAATTTGAATGATCCTTCTGTTGAGGGTTTATTGTTCAAATACAGGCATTTTTACGGACAATATAATTTGGTTGCTAGCTCAAGAAAATGGTATAGAAGAGAAATTCGGGTGATTCGTCCACATATTGGTGTACGCTCTTATCGGGATGCGCAAGGTTTTAGATTGAATAATCGTAAATTAAGAGTAAAATTGATTTCTGCACATATTCATCATTATGGTTGGGTACAAGCACCGGAGGGTTTAACCAATAAAGTGGTAAATTTTAATCATTTTTATCATGATGATAGCTATATTCAAACTAAATTTCCAAAGGGATATCAATTTGACTATGGGAATGCAGAGCGTTTAGAGGAATTTCAGGGAACTCATCCTTCTGTGATGAAGGAAAGAATTTCACGATCAAAATGGCCATTCTATGTGGATGAAAAGGTCTTACGTTCTAAAATGAGTTTGCGAAGAAAATTCTTGCAATGGATTGAAGATATTTCGGGGTACCGGGTTGGGGAATATAAAAATTATAAATTATGAAAACCTATAAAAGGCTTTTACAGTTTGCTGGGTCTATTCGGAAATATCTATTTCCTTATTTCCTCTTTTCTTTATTGGGAAGTCTTTTCGGCGTTTTAAATTTCACTTTATTAATTCCTTTATTAAATGTATTATTTGATCAAAATTCCATTGAAATTGGAAAACAATATGCGGAACTTATCCCATTTAATTGGTCGATAGATTATTTTACCTATACCTTTAATCATTATTTTTATCAATCATTAATTGATTATGGCAAAATGGGGGCATTGGAATTTGCCTGTATTGCCATAATTTTTTCCGTTTTTTTAGCGAATTTCTTTAAATATTTTTCTCAAAGGGTATTGGTTTTAGTGAGCGCAGATATGATTGGGGAATTGCGTAATGCGGTATTTAATAAGGCTTTATTTTTAGATTTAGACTATTTTTCTGAGCAGAAAAAGGGAAATTTAATGGCAAGAATTACCACGGATATACAAGAAGTAGAAAATAGTATAGGGAAAGCGTTTGTTGCCCTTTTCAAAGAAACCTTTTCGTTGATCGTCTTCTTTGTTTTTTTAGCGAATATGTCGTTAAAACTAACCTTATTCTCCTTATTAATTTTACCTCTATCGGGAGGAGCAATAGCTTTAATTACGCGAAGATTACGGAAAGATTCAAAGCAGGTTCAACAATATTTAGGAGGATTAATCAGTTTGTTGGATGAGGTATTTGGCTCTATGCGAGTAGTTAAATCCTTTCGTGCTGAAAATTGGATATCCAAGAAATTTCAGAATGAAAATTCGAAATATAAATCTTCCTTTTTAAAAATGCGTTTTAGGCAAGAACTGACCTCGCCAACATCTGAATTCTTGGGAGTATTTGTTGTTACGGGTATATTGATCTATGGGGGTTCGATGGTAATTTCGGGGGAAGGAGATTTAACCGCCTCCACTTTTATCGCCTTTATTGCTACTTTTTCTCAAGTAATGCGTCCTGCCAAATCCATTGCAGATGCCTTTAGTGGAATACAAAGAGGAGTGGCCTCTGCGGAAAGAGTATTGGAAATTATCGATTCCAATATTCGTGTTCAACCAGAGAGTCCTATTCAAAGATTGGAAGGCTTTTCAGAATCGATTCAATTTAAAAATATTGGTTTTGAATATAAAAAAGGAAGGAAGGTTTTGGATGGGGTAAATTTTGAACTTCGGAAGGGAAAGACAGTTGCTTTAGTTGGGGCATCTGGCAGTGGCAAGACCACAATTGCAGATTTATTACCTCGTTTTTTTGACCCTACAGAAGGGGAAATTTTAATAGATGGGGTAAATATTAAACATTTACCTTTAGAGAATCTACGAAGTTTAATGGGAATTGTGACGCAGGAGTCCATCCTTTTTAATGATAGTATTAAAGAAAATATTCTATTTGGAGCTGATGCCAATATGCAGGCTTTAGAAAATGCGAGTGATATTGCCCATGCAAAAGAGTTTATTCAACATAAAGAAGAAGGATTTGATACCAATGTGGGAGAAAGGGGTTCTAAATTATCGGGGGGACAAAGGCAGCGAGTTTCAATAGCTCGAGCGGTATTAAATGATCCTCCAATTTTAATTTTGGATGAGGCTACCAGTGCCTTGGATAATGAATCTGAAAGATTGGTTCAACAGGCCTTAGGAAATTTAATGAAAAATAAAACGGTATTGGTAATTGCTCATAGACTAACAACTATTCAGCATGCAGATGAAATTATTGTATTGAAGAGAGGTAAAATTGTTGAAAGAGGAAACCATCAGGAATTAATGGGAAGGAAAGAAGGAATTTATCAACAATTGTATAATCAGCATCAAGATTTATAAATAAACTAATATATAATTTAATTATATATATATAGTTACTGAATATTACCTAAAACAATTTTTTTCTTAAAAGTAATAAAGGTAATTTTGCATCGATTTTTAAAAAACAAAATAAAATGGAATTAGCACCCGCTCAAAGAATTCAAGAATTAGAAGAATCTTCAACCTTAGGGATGACAAAAAAAGCTAGAGAATTAGCTTCTCAGGGTCATAAGGTAATTAGTTTATCTGTAGGAGAGCCAGATTTTAAAACTCCTGCGCATATTTGTGAAGCAGGGAAAAAGGCTATTGATGATGGATTTCACGGTTATTCTCCTGTAGCGGGATATCCTGATCTAAGATTAGCCATTGCTAATAAATTAAAAAGAGATAGTAATTTAGAATGGGCGTCTGAAAATATTGTTGTTTCTACTGGTGCAAAACATTCTTTAGCAAATGTTATCTCGGCAGTAGTAAATCCGGGTGATGAGGTAATTATTTTCTCGCCATATTGGGTTTCTTATTCTGAGATGGTAAAATTAGCGGAAGGAAAATCTGTGATCGTAGAAGGATCATTTGATAATAATTTCAAAGTAAAACCAGAGCAATTTGAAGCAGCAATTACTCCAAAAACTAAATTAGTGATGTTTGCTTCTCCAAATAATCCAACAGGTTCAGTATATACGGAATCAGAATTAAGAGAGATTGGAGCAATCGTTGCAAAAAATCCTAATATTTTGGTTTTGGCGGATGAAATTTATGAATATATTAATTTCACTCAGGCGGGCCATTTTTCAATTGGTTCTATTCCTGAAATTAAAAACCAAGTGATCACTGTAAATGGAGTTGCGAAAGGACATGCCATGACAGGATGGAGAATTGGTTTTATGGCTGGACCAAAATGGGTAGCCGATGCAGTGGAAAAATTACAAGGACAAGTTACTTCTGGAACCTGTTCAATTGCACAAAAGGCTGCTACAGCAGCATTTAATGGTACATTAGATCATGCAATTGAAATGAAAGAAGCCTATGATAGAAGAAGAAAATTAGTTGTTGCAAAATTAAGAGAAATCCCAGGCTTTAAAGTAAATATGCCAGAGGGAGCTTTTTATGCCTTTCCAGATATTTCCTATTATTTTGGAAAATCTGATGGCAATACAATGATCGAAAATTCAGATGATTTTTGCATGTGGTTATTAAATGAAGCATATGTAGCTACCGTGGCTGGTTCTGGCTTTGGTGCTCCAAATTGTATGCGAATTTCTACTGCTGCCGCAGACATCCAATTAGAGGAGGCTTGCGATCGAATAGCCCAGGCTGTAAAAAAATTAAATTAAAATTTGGGGCTTTCGCCCCTTTTTTTTTTCTTTGACTTTTAACCTAATTTATATGGAATTTTTAGCAATTGGTATTTTTATCTTAGGATATTTAGCCATTGTATTGGAACATCCAATACACATCAACAAATCCGCGTCTGCCCTTATAACAGGGATTTTACTATGGGTTCTAATCGCTTTGAACGAAAGCCATTTCCACCTTGAGGAATTATCGGAACATTTAGCTGAAGCATCAGAAATTTTATTTTTCTTGCTCGGTGCAATGACCATTGTGGAATTAATTGATGCGCACCAGGGATTTCGAACGGTTTCTAAATTTATAAAAACAAAGAATCCTGTTTTATTATTATGGATAAGTGCTTTGGTAACCTTCTTTTTATCTGCCCTATTAGATAATTTGACCACTTCTATCGTAATGGTTACCCTCTTAAGAAAACTTATTTCTAATTCAGAATTAAGGAAATATTATGCTGGTATGGTTATTATTGCAGCCAATTCTGGAGGAGCTTGGTCTCCTATTGGTGATGTTACAACGACCATGTTGTGGATTGGTGGACAAATTTCAGCGGTAGGTATTGTTAAGTCTATCATCATTCCTTCCTTGATTTCCTTGTTTATCCCTTTATTTGTAGCTGGGAATTTTGTAAAAAATGAAAAAATTGGAACCTCTATGAAGGAGGAACCGCAAACCCCAAGACAAGAAAAAGAAGGGAAAATAATTTTAACAGTAGGTATTTTAGGATTTTTATCTGTGCCGATATTTAAAACAATTACTCATTTACCTCCTTATATGGGAATACTCCTTGTACTAGGAATTGTATGGGTAATAGCTGAATTAATGCACAAAGAAAAAGAACCAGATGAAAAGAAATTCGTAACTGTTGCTCATGCATTGAGTAAGATTGATAGTTCTTCTATATTATTCTTTTTAGGGATATTATTAGCTATTGGAGGTTTACAATATTTGGGTTATTTAAGCGAATTAGCTACTTATTTAAATAGCCAATTTGATAATTTAGACATCATTATATTCCTAATTGGTATTGGTTCTGCCATTGTAGATAATGTTCCTTTGGTTGCTGCTAGTATGGGTATGTATGATTTATCCACTTACCCAATGGATCATAGGATTTGGGAATTTTTAGCTTATTGTGCTGGAACAGGTGGTTCTATTCTTATTATTGGTTCTGCAGCAGGAGTAACCGTAATGGGAATGGAAAAAATCGATTTTATGTGGTATGCTAAGAAAATCGGTTGGATAGCCTTTTTAGGTTATGCTGCAGGTGCTGCTTGGTATGTATTTATGCACTAAAATTTATAGGTTAGAGCCAATCCTCCTCCATCTCGGATGAGCATTGGCTCATAACTTAATCTTCCGTTTTTATCCAATTTATCCATGATTTTCGGAAGATGTCTTATGGCCAATTCTGTGGCAAATATTCCCATGGCTGCACCCCCAACGATATCAGAAACCCAATGGTCATGATTTGCCCAACGAAGTAATCCTGTTGCCGTAGCAACCCCATAGGCTGATATAGAAATCAATGGATCTCCCTTGCCAAATTCCTTAGCAATTAAATGAGCCCCAACAAATGCCATAGAGGTATGTCCCGATGGAAATGAAGAATAATTTGCTTTATTGGGCCTTTCAATCTGACTGAAAAATTTCATGCCTTTTGTCCCCACAAAATTGAAAATATTCGCTGCAATTAATATTTTCGAGGCCTCAAAAATCGTCTTTTTATCATATTTTAAATTTGCCGCTAAATAAGCAATATTGGGTGCATATTGAATAAAATCTTCTACTCCTGTATGGAAATTGGTAAAATGCTTGCCATAAAACTGGCTTTCCCCATGTTTGAAATTTTCTGTCCCCACCAATAAAGCTCCTCCTGTTAATACTATTGGCGCTACCCACCAACCTTTTTTATTTTCATAAGGGGGAAAAGATTGTGCATATTCCGTAAGCGGTAACAATAATATTAAACTACTTAAAAGGGCAGATAATAAAACTTTATTTTTCATTCAATAATTCCATTATAGTTTTTTCAAATTTTTCAATCCAATCCTGATAGTGAATCCCCGTGCCTGGTCCTGAAAAACCAGTTTCTATTTCTCTTACTTTTCCTGATTTATCAATAAGGATGGTAGTAGGATAGCCATTAATCGAATTTAATTCTGGAAGCACCGCTAAGGCACTTTCAGAACTCGGTTGGCCTGCTAAAACCACCGGATAATGAATCCCATTTCTTTCTTTGAATCGATTTATTTTTGGTCCAGAAACCTTCATGTCTGTAGAATATTCGAAGGCTAAACCAAGCATTTCCAATCCTTTATCCTTGTGTTTATCATAAAATGGAGCTAGAAACTTGGATTCATCCATACAATTTGGACACCAAGATCCCAATAATTCAATTACTACCACTTTGTTTTTAAAACGAGAATCTTTTAAAGATATTATCTCTCCTTCCGGACTTGGCAGTTGAAATCCAAGTGTTGAATATCCTTCTTTTAATTGGGTTATTAATTTTGAATCTGGTAAACTTGCCATCGGATTTTTTTCACATATAAAAGTTCTTATCCCATCAAATCCTGAATAAAATTCACCCTTAATGGTGTCGCCAGAAATTTTCGATTTAAATAAATAAACACTACTTCCATCAAAATAACTTAATACCAAACTATCGCCAAAAATATTTCCTTCAAGAAAACGATAATCTCCGGAGGTTTTTAAAAAAGTACCCCGAATATTTTGTCCGTCTTGTTCAAAAATCCCAACACCCGGACTACCTTTTTCATCTCCTTCTCTAAAAAAATCTGCCTGATATTTTCCAGAAATATTTTTTACTGCAGGGGTGGATGGTATTTCAAATCTTTTTCTAGGTCCTGCCTGAGCCGTTAAAGGTATAGTACCAAGAATTTTTCCGTTTCTTTTTTTCTCCCAATAACCCTTTATTTTTTGATCCCCTTCAATATGAGCAATAATCTTTGAATCATATAATTCAAATGGAATGATTAATGAATCATTTTTTATATAAGAATCCCCATGGAAAAATTCTTCCGAACCGTTTACTATTTTTATTTGAATGGAATTTGGATTGGAGGCATCTTCAATAATAAAATTAAAAGGAAGATCTCCGCCATGGCTTTCCAATTTCCCGTTCCAATATCCCTTTTGAAGAGCGTTTTGTCCCCAAACTAAATTAATAGCAGTAATAAATAAAATAAAGACGAAAAAGAATTTATTCGCTGATGATCTCATGGCGTGGAAAATTTATTTTCGAAGTTAAAAAAAATAATCTAATTTTATATAAATGAATCCATATCATGTCTCTGTCATGTTTCAAGAATGTATAGACGGTCTAAATATCCGTCCAGACGGAACTTATGTGGATGTAACATTTGGTGGTGGCGGCCATTCTAAAGGTATCTTAGAAAAATTGGGTCCAGAGGGTAAATTATTCGCATTCGACCAAGATGCTGATGCCGCAAATAATGCCAAGGAAATTAATGATCCTCGCTTTAAATTAATTCAAACTAATTTTAGGCATCTCTCTAAATATCTTAGACTTTATGGCGTCAAAAAAGTGGATGGAATTTTAGCCGATTTTGGGGTATCCTCCCACCAAATAGACGAACCTAGTAGGGGTTTTTCCTTTCGATTTGATGGCCCTTTGGATATGCGCATGAATAAAGATGCGGAAAAATCAGCCTCTGAAATTTTAAACGAATATCCCGGAGAACAATTACATAAAATTTTTGGAATTTACGGAGAAATAAAAAATGCAAAAACATTGGCTCATGCCATTGTTCAGCAAAGGTCCATAAAGCCATTTTCAACCACCCAAGATTTCAAAGAAGTATTGAATTCCTTAGCTCCTAAATTCAAGGAATTTAAATATTTTGCCCAAGCATTTCAGGCAATTCGGATCGAAGTAAATGAAGAATTAAAAGTTATCGAAGAATTATTAATTCAAGCACCTGAAATCTTGACAAACGAGGGAAGATTATGTATCTTAACCTTTCATTCTTTGGAGGATAGGTTAGTAAAGAATTTTTTTAAATCAGGGGATTTCCAAGGTCATGAAAAAAAAGATTTATATGGGAATAATTTAAGACCCTTGAATCCTGTAAATCGAAAACCTATATTGGCCGGGGAAGAAGAATTAAAGGTGAATTCCAGATCGAGAAGTGCAAAACTAAGAATAGCGCAACTAAATAATTAAATGGCAAAGTCTAGTTTAGATTTTAATGAAAAACCTAAGAAAGGATTGATCGACTCAGTCTTTAATTTAGATTATTTTACCCAAGGGGAATTGCCAGTAAATTGGATTGTGAGAGTTGTTATTGTGGCTTTGGCAATTATGATCTATATCTACTATACCCTTTTGGCAGATGGTAGAATTCATCAGATTTCCCAAAAAAGTAAGCAATTAGAAGAAATTAAAGCAGACTATACCACCCGAAAAGCAGAATTAATGGAACTTAGCAGACAAAGTTATTTGGCAAATCAAATGGCTCAATATGGTATCGGTCTTAGCCAAGTTCCACCAACTAAAATCATCGTAAAAGAAAAAGATATTATTGAATAATAATGGCAACCTTAAAATCATCCAACCCTAAAAGAGGAAATATTCGTCAGGAAATCGCTTCCCGATTTTTTCGTTATTTCTTGGTAATGACTTTAATCTGTGTCTTATTGTTTTTTGCGGAATATCGAATCATTTTTATCCGAGGAAATGAATTGAGAGAAGAAGCAAAAAATACCTATATCAAGGAGCGATCAGTAGATGCCCCCCGAGGAAATATTTATTCTTCCGATGGAAGTTTATTAGCTACATCCCTGCCCAAATATCGTTTGGGAATGGACCCTTCCGTATTTTCTAGATCGAAGGAAGGAGAACAATTCTTTTCAAAAAATATCGATGGTCTCGCTAAATCCTTAGCCGAATTTTATAAAGACCATGATGCCAATTATTATAAAAATCGGATCCTAAATGCTAAAAAGAAAAATCGCCATTATGTCTTGATCAATAACCGCTTATTGGATTATCAACAACGTAAAAAAGTGATGAACTTCCCGATATTTAAAGAGTATGGCCATAATCCAATTAAAACGGGTTTAGTATTTGACCAATATAATGTGCGTTATGCCCCGTTCGGACAATTAGCTTACCGTACCATCGGATATTTAAAAGATAAAGTGGCCGTTGGACTGGAAGGTAGTTTTGATAAGGAATTGAGGGGTACTCCCGGTACAGGTTTATTTGAAAAAATGGATAAAAATACCTGGAGACCTATGGAGGGTGGAGATCAACATGTTCCTATTCCAGGCTATGATTTAATCAGTACCATTGATATTAATATTCAGGATATGGTGGAGGCTGCTTTGATGCGCGCCCTTGAAAATTATAAAGGAGATTATGCCACCGCCGTTGTAATGGAAACCAAAACAGGAAAAATAAAGGCGATTTCCAATTTATCCGCAAATCCAAATTCTCCTACTGGTTATTCTGAATTTGAAAACCATGCCATTACCACTCCCAATGACCCTGGCTCCGTATTTAAATTGCCTTCCATGATGGCAATTTTAGAGGAAACAGATTATTCCTTGGATCGTATAGTGGATGTTGGCCCAGCAAGAGCCAATTTTTACGGAAGATATATGACAGACTCCCATGGGATGGGGACTGTCCCTCTGCGGAAGATTATTGAAAGTTCATCGAATATTGGGACGATGAAATTAATGCAAGAGGTATTTATCTCTCAACCTGCGAAATTTTTCGAATATTTAAAGAAATTTCATTTAACTGAGAGTATTGATTTCCAAATTCAATCTCCCAATGCGAAACCCAAATTTCCTCCTTTTGATCAATGGACAAAGATTCAATTATTATGGTCTTCCGTAGGATATTCCACCAATTATATCCCTATCCAATTATTGGCTTTTTATAATGCAATTGCCAATGATGGGTATTGGATCCAACCGATAATTGTG
>JBJOIA010000054.1:0-8681 GCA_046047395.1 Bacteroidota bacterium
TTCCATTTCCTTTAGAAATCAAAGCTTTATTCTTTCCATCCAAATCAATGCGATAAATCAATTTTTCAATGGATGATTTTTCAGTGGAACTATAATACAAAACTTTATTTTTTTGATCTAATCCAGCAAAATTATCAACTTCCCATTCTCCATTTGTAATTGGCTTTAAACTTCCATCTGAAATTTTCCCTAAATAAAAATGTTTATAACCAGAACGTTCTGAACTCGTAATGAATTCTTTTCCATTATCTAAGTATTTTAAATCTAATCCATTTCTATCTAATTCAATTCCAACATTACTTTTCTCCTCATATAATAATCTAGAATTACCTGAATTCCTGTCTACCACTAATACCTCTAAATGGGTTTGCAACCTATTCAATCTAAAAAATGAAAATTCAGATGAACCCGGCAGCCACATTAAATGTAAAATATATTGATCCTTTTCACTTCCAACATTTATGTCTTTGGTTTTATTTGTAACTAAATCGAATAATTTCAATGAAACCTCAGAATTTTTCTCTCCAGCTTTAGGATATTTAAAACGATAATCATTAGGATATAAATCTCCCCAAATTTGCATATTATATTCAGGTACTTGAGATTCATCAAATCGAATAAAAACAATTGATTTGCCATCTGGAGACCATTCAAAAGCCTTGGTAAATCCAAATTCTTCCTCATATACCCAATCAGTTACACCATTAATGATAAAATTAAACTTCCCATCTTGGGTAATTTGAAACTCCTTACCAGAAACTAAATCAACATAAAATAAATTATTATCCCGAACAAAAGCCACCTTAGAACCATCCGGAGAAAAACTTGCTTCCATTTGATTCGGCAGATTGGACAATCCAGTTAAATCCTTTGTCTTTCGATCAAAAATATAATAAACATCCTTTGAACTATGACGATAAACTGGATCTGATTCAGCAGTTATTAATAATTTTGTTTCATCCTGAGAAAATTTATAAGATAGAATTTGAATCATCTTACCTTCCTTCGTTTTATTCGATTTATTATCAAAAATTACCTCAATAGGAGATTCCTCTCCAATTTTAAATAATTCAATTCTGCCATCATTTTTTTCAGTGTAGGTTTCACCATCAGACATCCAACTAAAACTTCTGGAACCATTTTGAATAAATTTATAATTTTTCCATACATCCTCTACTGTAATCCCTGTTTGAGCAAAATTACTAGTAAAAAAAAGGGTAAAAATGAATAATAAACTGATTTTTAGAATTTTCATAGTTTGTTAATTTTGAAAAATGATAACTGAATCCGTCTCAATTACATTGCTTTCATTGAAAGAATTATCAATTAATTTTATTTGAAATTTTAAAGTGTCATTTTTAGGCTTAAAATAAGGCGAATATCCACTATACAAGTCATAAATGAAGATAGTAGAATAAGATATCGTACCTTCTACCGGACCAGACTTTTGATTGGGAAGAAATTCGAAATTAATTAAACCACCAAGTGGTGGATTCAACTCTGCTTCTTGGTATTCTCCATTAATTTTAATAAAAGTCTTTACAATAAAATTGGAAAAATCTTTATATTTTGGATTATTACTTAATTCCTCATTTGTAAGACCTAAATCACCATCCCCATCCTTGAAATTCACAGAAATGATTACAGAATCAACTTTTACCTCTCCAAGTAAATCATTGAAAATAGTTTTATTAACCTTTTTGATTCCCTCAAAGGATATCTCTGGAGTATTACTAAATTCAGGTGGATTGATACAAGAATAAATAAACCCTAAAAGAAAAAGACCTAAAAAAAACTTGAATATTCGATTCATGTAATTTTATTCTAATTTTATTGGCGAATTACCTTAAATTTACGGTAATTTATTGAAACTTAATGAATATTGAAAACCTAAAATCAGAAATTTTTAATCTTGAAGAAGCAAGGTTTGAAAACCTTAGTCTAAAGGTCTTCCATTATCAATATTCTTTCAACCCAATTTACCACCAATTCGTCAATAATTTAAATATTAACCCTGATTCTATTCAAGAATTAAACCAGATTCCCTTCCTTCCAATTGAAATTTTTAAATATCAGAAAATCTATAGCGGAACGAATTGTCCTGAATTTTATTTTGAAAGTTCGGGTACAAGTGGACAAACTTGCTCCAAACATTATTATAATTCAACGGATTTCTATCTTAAAATAGCAGAAAAAATATTTAATGATTTTTACGGGGAACTAAAGGATTATCATATTATTGGATTATTGCCTTCTTATTTAGAAAGACAAAATGCATCTTTAGTGTGTATGGTGAATGATTTTATTAAAAAATCACAATCGGATTATTCTGGATTTTATTTAAATAATTTTGAAGAACTAAATTCTAAAATAAAAAGACTGATTCATACCAAAAAGAAAATTTTTATAATCGGAGTAAGTTTTGGCATTTTAGATTGGCTGGAATATAAAAAATTAGATTCAGAAATAATAAATGCCTTCGAAAATGACCAAATAATCCTAATGGAAACTGGTGGAATGAAAGGACGTAGAAAAGAAATGAGTCGGGAGGAATTAAATAAAATCTTCCAATCCCATACGCATGCTAAAAATATCCATTCAGAATACGGAATGACTGAATTATTTTCTCAATCTTATTCAAAGAGGGATGGGGTTTTTCAAACAGGATTTTCAAAAAAAATCATCTTAAGAGAATTAAATGATCCCTTTACGATGGTAACTGAATACAATAAAACTGGAGGAATAAACATTATTGATCTAGCGAATGTTGAAAGCTTAAGTTTTATTGCTACCCAAGATGCAGGTAGATTATTATCTAATGAGGAATTTGAAATTATAGGCCGAATTCAAAATTCAGATTTAAGAGGATGTAATTTAATGGTGAATTAAGGATGAGGAACCTGCCAATTTGAACCATCCAAATAAAATTCATTTTTCCATATAGGAACAGATTTCTTCAATTCATCAATTACATATTGTGTAGCCTCAAAAACATTTTTTCTATGCTTGCTTACCACTCCAATAATTACGGCGATATCTCCAATACTTAAATCTCCATATCGGTGCGCAACTGAAACCTTATGAAGTTCCCATTTTTTCATAGCCTCCGATATTATCCGCTCTAATTCTAATTTGACCATCGGTGAATAGGCCTCCATATGGACTTTTTTCACTTCTTTATCAAAATTATTATTACGAATATTTCCTATAAAAAAACAAATTGCCCCACAATCATCATTTCTTAAAAATTCATAATGAATATCAATTGATAAGTTTTCTGATGAAAGAATAATTTGAATATCCTTATTTGATTCTTTCATAGCGAATAAAATAATGTTCTAAGGAATTTTTCTCATCCATTATTCCCTTCTCTCGATGAACTTCCTTCCAAATTTTTAAATCTATTTCAGGGAAAAAAGCATCTCCATCAAAATCATGATTAATCTGTGTAATCTCTAAGCAATCGGCTAATGACATAGCCAAACGGTAAATTTGTTCCCCTCCTACTATGAATATTTCTTTGTCTGGAAATTTATTTTTGGCAAGGTCAATGGCCTGATCTAAAGAATTTACAGTAAAGGTTCCTTCCAATTGAATATTGGGATTGCGACTAATAACTATGGTTTCTCGATTAGGCAATGCCTTACCGATAGACTCGAAAGTCTTTCTACCCATAATTATAACATTGCCAGTAGTAAAATTTTTAAATCGTTTTAAATCATTCGATAAATGCCAAATCAATTTATTTTCGGCACCAATTACATAATTATTTGAAAAGGCTACTAAAACTTTTATCAAAATTTTAAAATTTATTCTTAAAGTTACGGGATTTTTTGGGCAGTATCTATTAACTTTGCCTAATTTTTAGAGTTAATCTATTCAAATTAGTATTAGCTTTTCATTTAATCTTAAAATACCGTTAGTTGTGCCTAAAGATTCTTCAATTAAGTCAGTTTTAATTATTGGTTCAGGTCCGATCATTATTGGACAAGCCTGTGAGTTTGATTATTCAGGTTCTCAAGCCGCTCGTTCCCTAAGGGAAGAAGGAATTGAGGTTACCTTAATCAATTCAAATCCAGCGACAATCATGACCGACCCGCTGAATGCAGATAATGTCTATTTAAAACCCCTTGAAAAAGCTTCCATTATTGAAATTTTAGAAAAGCATAAAATTGATGCTGTTTTACCTACTATGGGTGGCCAAACTGCATTAAATTTAGCTATAGATTGTGATGAAGCTGGTATTTGGGAAAAATATGGAGTGAAAATTATCGGTGTTGATATAAATGCTATCAAGACTACTGAAGATAGAGAACTTTTTAGACTTAAAATGTTAGAATTGGGTCTTTCTGTTTGTAAAGGCCGAACTGCACGATCATTTTTAGAAGGAAAAGAAATTGCCCAGGAAACCGGCTTCCCTTTGGTAATTCGTCCGAGTTTCACCCTAGGTGGAACAGGAGGAGGTTTCGTTTTTGAGGCAAAAGATTTTGATAAAGCCTTAAACAATGGACTTCATGCATCTCCAGTTCATGAAGTTTTAATTGAACAATCAATTCTTGGGTGGAAAGAGTATGAATTAGAATTATTAAGAGACAACCTTGGGAACGTTGTCATAATCTGTACAATTGAAAACTTTGACCCAATGGGGGTACATACCGGAGATTCTATAACAGTTGCTCCTGCTATGACCTTACCTGATACTATTTATCAGAAAATGAGGGATATGGCAATTAAGATGATGAATGCCATCGGACAATTTGCTGGGGGCTGTAATGTTCAGTTTTCCTTAAATCCTGAAACAGATGAAATCGTACCGATAGAAATTAATCCAAGAGTTTCAAGATCTTCAGCTCTTGCTTCGAAAGCAACTGGATATCCAATTGCGAAAATTGCAGCAAAAATGGCTATTGGATATAATTTGGACGAATTAAAAAATGCTATTACTGGCTCAACTTCAGCCTTTTTTGAACCTACAATTGATTATGTAATTGTAAAGGTTCCAAGATGGAACTTTGATAAATTCAAAGGAGCAGATAGAGGCCTAGGTTTACAGATGAAATCAGTAGGTGAGGCAATGGGTATTGGAAAGAATTTCCAAGAAGCCCTACAAAAAGCTTGTCAGTCATTAGAAATCAAACGTAATGGTATGGGAGCAGATGGAAAAGAATTAAGAGACCAAGCTGCCATCCTTCATTCACTTGAAAACCCTTCGTGGAATAGATTATTTCATATTTATGATGCCTTCAAAATGGGCATATCATTTAAAACTATCCGTAATCTAACTAAAATAGATCCATGGTTTTTATATCAAGTGGAAGATTTAGTAAAGGTGGAGAAACAAATGGAAAAACATTCCATCAATACTATACCAAAAGAATTATTAGAAGAGGCAAAACATAAAGGATTTGCGGACCGACAAATTGCACATGCCCTAAGATGTCTAGAGTCTGAAGTATATGATAAAAGGCAAGAAATGGGAATTGTTCGCCTATTCAAATGCGTAGATACTTGTGCAGCAGAATTTGAGGCAAAAACTCCTTATTTCTATTCTACTTTTGCACAAAGTGATGATATTCTTGATAATGAATCAGAAGTTAGTCAAAAGAAAAAAATTGTTGTATTAGGCTCTGGACCAAATAGAATCGGACAGGGAATTGAATTTGATTATTCCTGCGTCCATGGTGTTCTTGCTGCAAAAGAAGCAGGATATGAGACGATTATGATTAATTCAAATCCGGAAACGGTTTCCACAGATTTTGACATTGCTGATAAATTATACTTCGAACCAGTTTTCTGGGAGCATGTATATGAAATTATTCAGCATGAAAAACCAGAAGGTGTAATAGTACAGTTGGGTGGACAAACTGCCTTAAAGCTTGCTGAGAAACTTTCAAAATATGGAATAAAAATATTAGGAACTTCTTTCGAGGCATTGGATTTAGCGGAGGATAGAGGAGCATTCTCATCCCTGTTAAGAGATTTAGAAATTCCTTATCCTAAATTTGGTGTTTGTGAAGATTCAGATAATGCCGTAAAATTAGGAAGAGAATTAAATTATCCTTTATTGGTAAGACCATCCTATGTTTTAGGTGGGCAATCCATGAAGATTGTTATAAACGAACAAGAATTAGAAGAACACGTAGTGGACATTCTAAGAGATATTCCAGGTAATAAAATCTTATTAGACCATTTCTTGGAAAATGCAATTGAAGCTGAGGCTGATGCGATTTGCGATGGTAAAGATGTATATATCATTGGAATTATGGAACATATTGAACCTGCAGGTATCCATTCTGGAGACTCGCACTCTGTTCTACCTCCATTTGATTTATCAGAAAATGTAATAAAACAAATTGAAGAATATACGAAAAAAATAGCTGTAGCCTTAAAAACAGTTGGTCTAATTAATATTCAATTTGCTGTGAAAGATGAAATCGTATATATCATCGAGGCCAATCCTAGAGCATCTAGAACGGTTCCGTTTATTGCAAAAGCTTATCAGGAGCCATATGTAAATTATGCTACCAAAATTATGCTTGGCGATAAAAAAGTTAAAGATTTCAATTTCAATCCAAAAAAAGAAGGTTATGCTATAAAAATTCCTGTATTCTCTTTCAATAAATTCCCAAATGTAAATATGGAATTAGGACCAGAGATGAAGTCTACAGGAGAGGCAATTTATTTTATCAAAGATTTAAAAGATGAATTCTTCCGTAAAATCTATGGTGAAAGAAATCTTTATTTAAGTAGGTAAATATGTTAAAATTCCTTGGAATACTTTTCCTTTTCATTTATATCATAAGGCCCTTAATTAAATTATTATTTAAGGGCTATATGTTCAATCAATTTCAAAAATTTGAAAGAACAAAAATGAGGACAGAGAAAAAACAAAAAAAACCTGAATGTAGTATCAATGTAGATTTTGTACCAAAAGATTCCCAAAAATCCAACAAAAAATCTTCTGACCACGACGATTATGTCCCTTTTGAAGAGGTATAAGCACTAATTTCAAATTATCAGTTTTCTGTTAGGAGAAGTCTTAATTCTTCTATTACTTTACATTGTAATTCGCGATTACACTAACCATTTAAATTTTACAAAAAATGAAAAATCATTTAAATTTTGAATCTTGGGGGGCGAGAGAGCTTTCGTATGTAGAGACTGTGAGTATTGAGGCAGGTTCAGTTGCTAGAAAAATAGGTCAGGCGATAGGTGCAGCTGCGGCTATCATTGTTAAATTACTTTCTTAATTTCTAGAAAAATGAAAAATCATATAAATTTCAATGGGAAGGTTCAGAACCTTACTTTGAAAGAA
The DNA here is from genome assembly GCA_046047395.1 of Bacteroidota bacterium. Taxonomy (GTDB): domain Bacteria; phylum Bacteroidota; class Bacteroidia; order Cytophagales; family Spirosomataceae; genus CAZVFE01. Next base: position 7,316 of record JBJOIA010000054.1, read on the forward strand.
TCAATGGAAATCAATGGTGGCGCAGCTAAATTTATGACAGATTTTGTTATTGGTTTGGCAGAAGGTTATGCTATGATGAGTAAAGCTTTAAGTGGCAAGAGAAAATAAGATGAAATCTATAGGACTAATTGAATTGAATCCTAGGGATTTAATCAATATTGAAGCTGGAGCAGCGGTTTGTCCAGGATATTGGAATTGTTTTTTGCCAATAAAAATACCAACCTGTATTCCAATTAGGTCAAAATAATCTACTAATTTATTTAAAATTGTATTTTAGCTCAAATAATTTGAGTGGTATTGATTGAATCAATACATAAAAAAAGGGAGGATAAATATCCTCCCTTTTCATTTATTTTAACTAAAATTAGTTTTGCGGTTGATTTGCTAATAATTGGAAGAACTGATCTAACTTAGGAGTTACGATAATTTCTGTTCTTCTATTTTGCTGGCGACCTGCCTTATCTGAATTATCAGAAATTGGAGAGTACTCACCACGTCCACCTGCTGTCATTCTAGCTGGCTCTACACCAAACTTCTTCTGAAGCATTCTAACAACTGAAGTTGCACGCTTAGCAGATAGATCCCAGTTATCTTGAACACAGTCTGTAGCGATAGGTACAGTATCAGTATGTCCTTCAACTAAGATATCTAACTCTTTATGATCGTTTAATACAGAAGCAACTTTTTCTAAAACAGTTTCAGCCTTCTTGTTGATCATAGAACTTCCTGAAGCAAATAACATTTTATCAGAGATAGAGATATAAACAACCCCTTTCTTAACTTCAATAGAAACATCTTCATCATTTACATCAGCCAACGAACGTTTTAAATTCATCACTAATGCTAAATTTAATGAATCTTTTTTCTGAATATTAGAGTTTAAGTCTTTGATATACTTAGATTGCTCATTAAGGGCTTCTAAGGACTGACGAATACTTTCTGAACCAGTTTTTGAGATAACAGAAAGGTCAGATAAACGGTCTAATAAATTTGTATTAGTTTTCTTCAAATAGTCTAATTGGTCTTGAAGATTCTTTAACTGAGAGTTTTTAGTCTCTAATTCAGCATCTTTTTTCTTTAATTCACCTTGTAAGCTGGCAGTTAAAGATTGACAGTCGGCAATCTCTGAATTAGCCTTAGCTAAAGACTCATCACTCTTGGCTTGTAAAGCAGCAATTTGAGAATTCAAATCAGCAATTACTTTTTTTGAACCACAGGAAAAGATTGCGGGAGTAAGTGCTAGGATAATCAATAATTTTTTCATAATAAAATTTTCTTTATAAAGTATTTAAAGGATACATTTAAACTTGAAATTACAACATTATTCCTAATTTTAATAAATTTTTACAAATTTTATTTATTTATT
>JBJOIA010000055.1:0-10141 GCA_046047395.1 Bacteroidota bacterium
ATAATTTTTAAATAATTCTACCTCTTGTAAAGGAATGGCTTCGGCTAATTCATTTCCATATTCATCCATTGGGATAAACTCATAAAATATCCCATAATCTAACATCAATAATAATTCATCATGTTTGGAAAGGTCATCTTGAATACCAAAAAATCCTTCGGATGCATTATAAATTTCTAGGTAAGAAATTTGTGGATCAGGGAAAATCTGCTTTTGGAATAATTCCCTATAAGGACCAAATGCCACAGCACCATGAATCATAAATTCAAAATTTGGCCAAACTTCTAAAATATTATTGGCCCCAGTAATTTCTAAAACCTTTTCAATCAAAACGATTGTCCAGGTAGGTACCCCCAAAATACTTGTAACATTTTCTTTGGATGTTACTTCCGCCATTTTTTGAATTTTCAAATCCCAATCATTCATCAAGGCAACATCCAAGGAAGGAGTTCGAATTAATTGGGCCCAAATGGGTAGATTTTTCATAATAACAGCAGAAACATCACCATACATCGAATGAGAATTCAGTGGATTCGTATCCAAACTTCCTCCTATAGACAGGCCTTTTCCGTCAAATACCTTGGATTCTGGTTTGGCATTTACCAAAATGGTTAGCATATCTTTTCCTCCAAGCATATGGCATTCTGCCAGAGATTCCCTCGAAACAGGAATGAATTTTGATCGTGCGTTGGTAGTACCTGAAGATTTGGAGAAATACGTAATTGGGCTAGACCAAAGAATATTTTGTTCGCCAGCCATCATTCTTTCAATATAAGGAAATAATTCCTCATAAGTAGAAATTGGAACCCGTTCTTTAAAAGTTTGATAATTTTGGATGGAAGCATAATCATATTTTTTGCCCCATTCGGTTGGAGATGCAGATTCAATTAATTCTGAAAAAACATTTTGCTGCAGTATTAATGGCTTTTCGTATATCGCCTCAATACGTGGCATTCTTCTTTTTAAAATCCAAGAAAGTGTATCTGCAATAAATGTCATTTTATAAAAACTCTTTTGCCCTGTTCGGATAATCCGTAATTACCGCATCTACCCCCCAATTCAAATATTGTTTTATTAATTCAGCTTCATTTATGGTCCATGGAACAACTTTCATTCCTAATTTATGACAATTTTGAATAGTTGATTTGTCTAAAATTTTATAATAAGGGCTAAAGGTATCTGGCAAAAATCCTAGGGCTTCAATGGTTTGTTCCGGACCCATTTCCTCTACCAAAGCTGATAGTTGCACCTTCGGATAATGTTTGGATTGAATAGAGGTATGCCAAAATTTTAAAACGTTGAAATCAAAACTTTGTAAAATAATAAAGGAAGGATCGACATTCTCAAATATTATTTTTGAAACTAAATCTGAAAACTTTTCAACATTTTCAGGTTGAGAAACACCATATTCCGATTCTTCTGATTTGATTTCAATATTATAATAAATTGGTTTGCCTGTTTTTTTTCGATAGGCCTCTCCTAAAGCCAGAACTTCCTTTAATAAGGGCTTAAAGGTTTTAATTTTTATTTGTTCTGGAAAAAGAGGATTTCCCATTGAACCTGAATCAAATTCTTTGATATCACTATAATTCATTTTGTATAAATTATAGCCCAACATCTCTTGTTTTGAAACCCGTTCGCCATTCGGTTTAATGCAAAACAGTGAATTCATATAGGGCTCATGGCTCACAACTACTTGTTTATCTTTAGAAATTACTACATCCATTTCCAAAATTTGTACACCTAATTTTAATGCCTCCTCAAAGGCTATAAGGGTATTTTCTGGATATTTTCCTCTAAAACCTCTATGACCTTCAATTTTAATATCTTGTGACATGCCATTAAAAAATAAAATTATACTAAATATTAAGAGAAATAGCTTTTTCATTCCATTCTTTTCGTTTTAAATTCTGGTTTAATGGATTTTAATCTAGCATAAACTTCTGAATAGATCCTGTTATAATCATCCGGATAGCGGACATAATTTTGTAAAACAGTATTAAAACTAGTAGAATCCACATTATGTCTAAGATATACGTCTTTTTCAAATTGCTTGAATAAGACAATAGAGGAATCCAAATCTCGAAAATGTAAATCATCCACAAAAACTTCTGCTTTGTGTAAATCTACCAAGATTTCTATTACCTTTTCTTCTGTCATTCCTTTTCTATCTATATTCTGGATACAAGAATTTAAAGTAAAATTTCCAAAAAATAGAAAAGTAAGAATAATAAAAGCTTTCTGTTTCCTAAATATCATAAGTATTTATAAATTAATCAAAAATAGGTATTTTAGAGGAAATTTCTCTGAATTTTCAAAAAAATGGATATTAAATCCTTCATTAAAAAAGCTAAACAAATTGAAATTAAGGTCCGCACGGCCATTAATTCAAAAATGCATGGCAATTTTAAATCCGTTTTTAAGGGATCAGGTTTAGATTTTAAAAACCTCCGGTTATATCAATATGGAGATGATATTCGTCATATTGATTGGAATACTACTGCGAAAGGACATGGTACTTTTATTAAATTGTATACAGAAGAAAAGGAACAATCTGTATTTTTTTTAGTGGACTCAAGCGCATCCCAATTGGTAGGTTCTAAATCAATGAGAAAATTAGATACGGCAAAAGAAATCATGGCTGTATTAACGATTGCAGGTATAAATGGAGGGAGCCAAATAGGCGCTTGTTTTTATTCGGATAAAAAGGATTTATTAATTTCTCCTCAAGGTGGACAAAAAAATCTTTATAAAATTTTAGGGGAAGTTGCCAATTTTGAAGTAAGAGAAAATGGCACTAACCTTAAAGATGGATTAAAATTTATTTTAAACTTATTAAAAAAGAAAAGTTTAATCATCATTATTTCAGATTTTTTAGACAAAGATTATGAAGATTTGCTAACAGCCGCAAAAAAGAAACATGATTTAATTTTAATTCAAGTTTTAGATAAAAAAGAATTAAATTTTCCGAAGGTGGGTCTCGTACCGATAAGAGATATTGAACGAGATGAATTACAATGGGTAAATACAAATTCAAAAAAATTTAGAGATTGGCTAAAAGAAGAAATAGAAATAAAAAAAGATTCACTTCAGAGACTTTGTAAAAAATTAGAAATTAATTACTTGGAAATAGAAAATGGCCAGAATATTATAGGGCCATTAGTAGGTTTATTCAATACAAGAAATAAATATGGATCAAAATCTTAAATTAAACCATTATTTTCTTGAAAAATCAACTACAGTGGGAAATGACATCCACTATATTCTTACTATAGACCACCCCCAAAATCTTAATTTATTTCTTCCGAAAACGAAAAATTTCTTGGGTGATTTTGAAATCACTAAAAAATCTTATTTTCCTACAAAAACCAATGAAGAGGGAATCAGTAAGGATTCTATCATTTATACCTTAAAATTATTTTCAAACAAAGAGGTAAATTGGCTTGAAATTCCCATTTACAGTTCAAATGGAATAGATTGTACCAAAATAGAAGTAATACGAGATTCGATTCTTTTAAAATCATCCTTAAAAGGGGAGGAGTTTCAATTGGAAAAATATTATCAAACTTTGGAAATAGAACCTCTTCCAACAAAATATAATTATGCCAAAATCCTAGGAATAGGCATTACAGTTTTAATTAGTGTATTAATTATTTATTCATTACTCAAAAAACCTATTCAGAAAAATTTAAATTTATTTTACTGGTGGCGTGAAAACCGAAAATTCAAGAAAAATTTTGAGAGAGAGCTAGATCTAATTAAGACAAAAGAAAATAAATCAGAGTTAATTGGAAAGATATTTTTAGGTTGGAAGGAATATTTGGAAAAAGTAGGTAATTTACCCATTACTACCTATACCTCTAAAGAGATAATTGAAGAACTTCGGTTAAAAAAACGCAAGAAAAATTTGAATAATATTGATGCTGCCATATATGGTTCAATTTTTAATGAAAACTGTTTAAACGAATTGTCTTTTTTATTTGAAATTTCACAAGAATGGTATCAGAAAAAAATTCAAGAAATTAAAGAAAAATAAATCCATGGGAATTCAGCTAAATATTCTTTCTGGAATTTTTGAAAACTTCAATATTATAAGTTTTGAATATCCCTATTTATTGTATTTAACTATTCCTGTTATTTTGTTTTTTTTCCTTAAAATTCAAAAGAAAAAACAGAAAAAATTAAGCTTAAATTATAGTTTTTCTAGACCAGTCCCGAAAAGTCCGATTTTAAATTTTATCTTTTTAATCAGTCCAATTTTACAATTAATAACGGTATTATCTTTGATATTGGCTTTGTCTAGGCCTTTTAAAACGATTTATCATGAGAAAATTGAACGAGAAGGGATCGATATTATGATAGGCTTAGACATATCTGTTTCAATGAACGAAAATGATTTTAGTCCTACCAGGTTGGAGGTCGCTAAAAACTTAGCAAAGGAATTTATTTTAAAAAGAAAAAATGATAAAATCGGTCTAATTGCCTTTGCGGGGGAACCATATCTAGTAAGTGCTCTTACCATGGATACGAGTTATTTATTTGAATCTATTAGAAATTTAAAAATTGGTTTGATTAAAGAGGAAGGAACGGCCATTGGAGATGCCATGGGGATGTGTTTGAATCAATTACGTAAAGAAGGTGATAAACAGAAAATTGGAATTCTCATTTCTGATGGAAATAATACCGTTGGGAATTTGGATCCATCCATTTCCTCTGATTTATCCAATTATTTTAATACGAAATTTTATACTATTGCGGTTGGAAGTTACGAAGCAAAATTCGACCAAGTGGACGAAAGTACCTTGTCTTTAATTGCACAAACAACGCAAGGAAAATTTTTTAGAGCTAAGGATGAAAATTCTTTAGAATCTATTTTTAATGAGATTGATCAATTGGAAAAAAGGCAAACCGAAATTGTTCAATGGGAAGAAAAAATAAACTTAGGCGATAATTTCATTATACTTTCCTTTATTTGTTTTATTATCTTTATAACTTTAAAAATTAGTCCATTTGGAACCATATTAATCGACTAAAATGATTCTATTTCCTAATGCAAAAATCAATCTAGGATTAAATATTCTTCGCAAGAGGGAAGACGGTTTTCATGATTTAGAAACTATTTTTTACCCGATAAACTGGAATGATATCCTTGAAATTCATGAAAGTGATCATTTAGAATTTATTTCAACTGGATTAGAAATAAAAGGAGATCTGGAGGATAATTTATGTTTAAAGGCCTATAGATTAATTCAAAAGGATTTTGGCATTGGTAATGTGAGAATACATTTACATAAAAACATTCCGATGGGAGCGGGTTTGGGGGGAGGCTCAGCCGATGCAAGTTTTACCTTAATCGGCTTAAATCAACTATTCCAGTTAAATTTATCTGAAACGGCATTGATTAAATATGCGGAATTATTAGGCAGTGATTGTGCATTTTTTATAAAGAATAAACCTTGTCTGGGTTCTGAAAGAGGCAATATTTTAGAAGAAATTCCTGTTAGTTTAAAGGAGTATTATATCGTTTTAGTTTATCCTAATGTCTTAATTTCTACTCAAAAAGCCTATTCGGGCGTCATTCCAAAAATACCAAAAACATCTCTTAAGGCCCGTATCGTTGAACAAGTAGAAACTTGGGAGTTTTCCATCGAGAATGATTTTGAAATATCTATATTCAAGGATTTTCCAGAATTGAAAAAAATAAAAGAAATTTTATACGAAAATGGAGCGGTTTATGCTGCCATGAGTGGTTCCGGCTCAACCATGTTTGGAATATTCAAATCAAACCCGAATTTGAAAAAAAAATTCCCTAATTATGTTTATTTTGAAACTATTTTAACCCATTAATCGTTTGAAAAGAAAAAGAAGAATATGAATTCTGCAGCAATTACCATTTATACTGAAGCAACCCCGAATCCAAATTCAATGAAATTTGTGTTCAATTTTGAATTATTACCAGAGCAAATTAGTTTTGACTATACATCTCCTGCTGATGGTATAACCAAAGAAAAGAATTCTCCATTGGCGGTGGCTTTATTTGGAATGGAATTTGTGGAAAGAGTATTTATTACAAGTAATTTCATTACAATTACAAAAAATGAAAATACTTTATGGGAGGATGAAATATTCGGAATAAAACAATTCTTAAAATCTTATTTAGAAGAAAAGAAACCTATTTTCATTAATCCTGATTTTGATTCAGAACAAGATAATGAATCGGATCCAATTATTTCAAAAATAAAAGATGCCCTAAATCAATATGTTAAGCCAGCTGTAGAGTCTGATGGGGGAGCAATCAGTTTTCATTCATTTGACCCCGAATCGGGTTTGGTAAAAGTATTACTTCAAGGATCTTGTTCTGGTTGCCCAAGTTCAACGATGACCTTAAAGGCAGGTATAGAGGCATTATTAACGCGGATGATACCAGAGGTAAAAGAAGTAGCCGCAGAAGGAGTATAATTATTCCACTACCTTAAATTTCTTTTTAGCCATTTCACGTGAATAAGCATTAAAATGCCACCATTCATATTCTATTGGAGTAAAACCTGCGTGCATTAAAGTATTCCTTAAAATTAATCTATTTTCATAGGCTTTTTTTGAAAGAAGTCCTTTTTCCAACATTTCCTTTTCTTTTTTCGGATAGGCAATAGGATCAAATTGATCAAATCCTGCTCCCATATTTAAGGCCTTTCCATTTTCATCTGCAATGGTTAAATCAATGGCAGAACCATAATTATGAATAGAATGCTTTCTTGGATCTGCAACATATAAGGAGCGCTTTTCATCTGATAAATGACTCAATGTATTCCATAATTCCCATTGAATAGATAATGGCCTACAAGCATCATAAATCAAAAATCGATACCCAGGGTATTTCTCAGACAATTCTCTCTGGGCCTTTTTAAGCATTTTTTTTACGGGTTTTTGTAAATATGCATGATTTAAACAACCATAAACATCCTTTTTCATGAAATTATTTGTAGTGGAATAGCGTAATTCTATTAATATTTCTGGAATTTCTTTTTGAACATCCATTAATCCTTGTGAAAGGATTTTTTCCTCTAATTCACAACCTAAATTTTGGGAATTTCCATAATGAAATCCAAAAGAAAGTAAAAGAAGGAATAATTTTCTTAATTTAGTTTTCATAATTTTTACTGAAATAAAACTACAATATAAAATTATTTTCTGATGGCATTAAATAGAATCTGGTATTTCTTCTTCGGAATTTCCTTTATAATTGCCCTAATTCAAACGATTTTCCTGGGAAATACGGAAATATTTAAATTAATTGTAGATGGAATTTTCGATTCCGCCGAAATGGCTATCATGAACATTGCCCTACCATTGGCGGGAGTAATGACTTTTTTTATGGGAATTCTTCAAATAGGAGAAAAGGCCGGAGCAATTCAAAAATTAGCCCAATTAGTAAGACCATTTTTTTCTAGATTATTCCCAGAAATTCCAAAAGATCATCCTGTAAACGGACAAATGATTATGAATTTTTCAGCAAATCTATTGGGATTAGATAATGCTGCTACACCATTTGGCCTAAAAGCCATGCAAGGATTACAAGAACTAAACCCAGATCCTAATAAAGCAAGTAATGCACAAATCATGTTTTTAACACTACATAGTGCAGGACCTGTTTTAATACCTTTAAGTATCATGGCCCAAAGAGCCATTTATGGCGCAAATGATCCTTCAGATATATTTATTCCTTGTTTAATCGCAACATTCGTGGCCACTATGTCTGCAATGTTATTTGTAGGAATCAAACAAAAAATTTCTTTTTTTGAACCCGTGCTTATCAGCTGGATTCTAGGTTTATTTTTGTTTATCGGTGGTATATTATTTTATTTTTCAAGATTAGGACAGGAAGAAATTCAATCTATTTCTAAAGTGGTATCGAATGGTATTTTATTCACCCTAATTGTTGGTTTTATTGGACTAGGTGTTTATAAGAAAATTGATTTATTTGGATCATTTGTGGATGGCGCAAAGGCAGGCTTTGAGACATCTGTGAGGATCATGCCTTATTTAGTTGGAATGTTAGTAGCAATCAGTGTATTTAGAAATTCTGGGGCCATGGATTTCTTCTCTGATGGTATTAAATGGGTAGTAAACCTAACTGGTTTTGATAATCGTTGGGTAGATGCATTGCCAACAGCCCTTATGCACCCAATCTCCGGAAGCGGTTCACGCGCTATGATGATTAGCTCAATGGAAACCTTTGGTGCAGATTCCTTTGTTGGAAGATTATCTTGTATCTTCCAAGGTTCAGCTGATACAATTCTTTATGTTATTGCCTTGTATTTTGGATCTGTAAATATAAAGAATATCCGCTATACCCTATGGGCAGGTTTATTTGCAGATATCATGGGAATAATTACCGCAATCTTAGTTGGATATTTATTTTTTGGTTAAACCTATAAATAAATTCCTTCTATTTGTTCTTTGTACTTGGCATTCAAAACCTTTCTTTTAAGTTTTAAAGTTGGCGTTAATTCACCTGCTTCTATGGTAAACATTTCACTTAAAAGAATAAATTTCTTTACCTTTTCATATTGGGCAACCGATTCCATTGTTTTGTCCACCTCCTGGTCAAATAATTTTATTACGGCAGTATTTTCAATTAAATCTTTCGTAGAATTAAAATTTATACCATTTTGATTTGCCCATAATTTCAAGGCTTCAAATTCAGGAACCAATAAAGCTGATGGAAATTTTTGGTTTTCCCCAACTACAATACATTGTTCAATAAATTTAGATTCCTTAAGCTTATTCTCCACCATTTGAGGTGCTACATATTTTCCTCCAGAAGTTTTAAAAATCTCTTTTTTACGGTCTGTGATTTTTAAATATTTTCCTTCTACCAATTCTCCTATATCCCCTGTATGAAACCAACCATCTTTATCAATTGCCTCAGCTGTCGCTTCCGGATTATTATAATATCCCTGCATCACAGAATCGCCTTTTGTAAGGATTTCACCATCTTCTGCAATACGAACTTCCATACAATCAATTATCGTGCCTACACAGCCTATTTTAAAATCAGGTGGTTTTACCTTTGATACTGAAATAACAGGAGAAGTTTCCGTAAGTCCATACCCTTCGGCAATTGGTATTCCAGCTGCCCAAAATACCCTAGATAAACGTGGTTGTAGTGCTGCTGATCCTGAAGTAATTAATTTAATACTACCGCCCAACGCCTCTCTCCACTTACTAAAAATTAATTTCCCATAAACGGAATAACGAATTTTATCCATGAAAGACAATGATTCCATTGGATCATATTTTAAACCAAATTCAATCGCTCCAAAAAACAATTTCTTTTTAAAACCCTCTAGTTCAGATCCCTTGGCAACAATCTTATCAAATACTTTTTCTAATAAACGTGGAACTGTAGCAAAAACATGTGGCTTAACCTCACGAATATTATCCGCAATTGTTTCCATGCTTTCAGCATAATATATACTCACCCGATAATAGAAATACAAATAGATATTCGTTCGCTCATAGATATGACACATCGGTAAAAAACTTAAAGAGCGATCTCCTTCCACTAATTCAAAAAAATTACCCCTAACAATTGAATGTACATTCGAAATAATATTAAAATGAGATAACATTACTCCCTTTGGCTTACCTGTTGTACCAGAAGTATAAATTAAGGTTAATAAATCATTTTTATCTACCTCTGACTTATACTTATCCAAGGTATTAAATTTCGAACTAGAACCTCTTTCTAATATTTCATCCCATTTCTTTTGTCCTGAAATAGCATTAAACGTATAAATTTCTTCAATAGACTTTACAGATTTTCTAGCCTCCGATGCCTTTTCTAATAATTCTTCATTTTCAACAAATACTAATTTTACTTGTGAATCATTGAAAATATAAACAAAATCCTCTACCGTAATTGTCGGATAAATCGGAACCGTAACACCTCCTAAAATTTGAACAGCTAAATCTATAAAATTCCATTCCGGACGATTCCCAGAAATTATAGCTACCTTTTCATTTCTTTTTAAACCTAATTTTATTAAACCTAAGGCTAATTCATGAATTATATCATAAACCTCAGCAGAAGAATATTCGACCCATTTACCATTTATTTTCTTATTCAGAAAATTTGGAA
>JBJOIA010000056.1:0-3450 GCA_046047395.1 Bacteroidota bacterium
TAAACAAAAAACACCTAAAATCCTATAAAATAAAAAAAATCCCCACCATTGCGGTGGGGATTTAGTAAGGAACGATTTGATAATTAAAAGTATTTCCTATTATCTACTTCCAACATATTTCCAGGTCTCATCCCATGTAGTTCTTATATGTGGAGCAGCAGGAACTAAAGAGGATTGAGTCATATTATACTTAATTCTAACCGTTTTAGTTGCAGCATCATATTGATTAACACCCGATGGATCTAACCCAGATCTCGTATTTCCTGCAGGCTGACCATAATAATTCACGCAATTAATAATTTGATCTGTATTTAAATCAAAAGTGAATATAGGTGCAAAACTTCCATAGCCTGAAACTCCAGTTCCACCTGAAGTAATAGGAATAAGGAAATTATTCCAAACTAATGGATCATATATGATACATTGATTGGCAGAAACTGTTCTTAATTCCATTACCCAATTTGGATCTCCTGCTGAAGCTAAAGCATTATTAATATCGGTTTGACGAATAACGTTTAGAGCCTTTTGATCCACTAATTGAGAATTGGTCGGATCAGATCTTTTGGATCTTTTAACCTCGTAAGCACCTGTCACAAATACTTCAATTAATTGTGTCTCATCTACCTCCAATTCAAGATTGATAGTAGACTGATTCCCCACCTTAATCGTTTTTGATTTAAATCCTACAAATGAAAACTTTAAGGACTTTCCCCGTTCAACATTGATTTTAAAATTACCGTCAATGTCTGTTGTTGCCCCGATTGAGGTTCCAACCACTGAAATGCTCACTCCCGGTAGCGCTTCCCCGTCCTCTGAGGAGGTTACCTTTCCTGAAATTGATTGATTTTGTGCCCTAAGAATGCCAATTGAAAATAGAATCAGGGCGAAAATTAGTGGAATTTTCTTCATAATTCTTTAATTAATGGTTAGTAAATGAAATGTAATACTTTTTCCTTTTTCGAAAAAGAATAATCCAATTTATCAAAAATTTGATAAATATTAAAAAATATTAATAAATAAATTAAATTTTTTTATAATCCTAGGGTCTGAATGACCAAAACTCCTACTAAACCAACTATGGATACGATCGTTTCCATTAATGACCATGACCGTATTGTCTCCCCTATACTTAAATTAAAATATTCCTTGAATAACCAAAATCCCGTATCATTAATATGAGAAAACATCAATGAACCCGCCCCCACACTCAATACCATTAAACTCGGATTCACTCCTGTACTCTGTACCAATGGAACCAATATCCCCGCAGCCGTTAGGCCTGCAATCGTTGCTGATCCTACACATATCCGAATAAATGCAGCTATTAACCAACCTAATACCAATGGATTCAATGGTAAAGTTTGTAAATAATCCCCAATCTGATTACTCACCCCACTTACCAATAATACCTCCTTCAAGGATCCTGAGCCTGCAACTATCAATACCAACATCCCCACATCTTTAACGGAATCCGTGAATATCCCCATTACTTCTTCTATTTTTCTACTTCTCAATATTCCTAAAGTAAATAAAGCTACTATCGTCGATACCAACATCACCATCAATGGATCACTCAACCATTTAAAAAATTGCGTAATGGCATTTCCTTCCTCTAATATATTGGATAATATCGTACTCATTGCCAATATTACCACCGGAAATAAGGCAGTAAAGAAACTTGCAAACTTCGAAGGCAATTCCTTTTCCTCCAACATATTTACCTCTAAAACGGTTGATTTTCTAATAGGTAAACCTCCTAAAGTCTTGGCAAAAACAGGTCCTGCAATAATAATCGTAGGCACTGCCGCAAGAATTCCATACAATAATGTAACCCCCATGTCTGCATTAAATTGATTCACCAATGCCGCTGGACTCGGATGCGGGGGTAAAAATCCATGGGCAACCGATAAGGAGGCCATCATGGGTATTCCAGCCACCAAAGGATGTAAATTAAATTGGCGGACTACTGCGAAAATCAAAGGGATCATCAAGACAAATCCCACATTATAAAACAAAGGTATTCCTACCACAAAACCGGTGAACATCATCCCCCAAGCAATATTTTTCTCCCCAAATAATTTAATCAAGGTAGAGGAAATTTGTTGGGCTGCCCCACTATCTGCCACCAATTTACCCATCATTGCTCCTAAAATAATAATCGATATTAAACCCCCAAGTGTATCGCCAATCCCTTTTTGTACTGCGCCTGCAATTTCAGACAAAGGTATCCCCAATCCTAATCCTCCAATTATGCAGACGATTAAGAAGGCTAAAAATGGATTAAATTTTAAATAAGAAATCAGCAGGATCAAACCTGCAAGCATGGATAGTATTATTAATAGGTTCATTGGTCAAAATTTAGGTTTTTCCAACTGATTTATTCACTTTTCTTGATCGCCCATGAATAAATTCATGGGCTGTTTTATTTACTATTCATATTCTTAAAATTCCCCAAATGTATCATCCAGATATTGTTGCATCGTTAAAATATCCTCTTTGGATGTTAAATCAGGCACATTTTCTGATAAAGGGATTGTATAAAATCCTCTTCCTTCGCCTTCCCCATACATAAATACAGAGGTAGGAAGTTCTTTTTCATTTCTAACAGGATGAAAAGGCGTTTTTTCCAAATAGGGCAAGAATTTTTCTGCATCAAAGATAAACATATTCATACTTACACCTAATCTTCCCACTTCCGCCTTGATCTCCTCCGCTTGCTCAGTCGTTGGCTTCTCTACGATATCTAATAAAAAACCCTCTGAATCAGTTTTTATCAAAGCAAAGGCAGAAATCCTTTCCTCCGGGTAATCCAATCCTGCACGCTCATAAGAGATTAAAGCCTCTGAATAAGGTGAATCCCAAAGGGCATTCAATGCCTTTACAGAATATAAATTATCTGAATTACAAACAATTACCTTCCCTTTTGTCCAATCTTCATGTTGGGTCAATGCTTGATATACCGCATCGGAAGTCCCTGCTGGCTTCTCTCGATCTGAAGTAATATATTGAATTGAAAAAACGATCTTGATTCCCCAAGCGGCATCTCTATTCATTAAATCCTCACAATAAGGTCTTGTTACGGTATCTGCAGGATTTAATAACAACATCACTTCTTCAAATCCTGCCAAATGAGCATTGTAAATCTGATAATCAATTAAGGTTTTACCAGATTTCCCCACTTGGATCATTCCTTTTGTAACGGTATTGGCTTGTTGAATCAATTTCTCGTCAATTCCTTCTGTTGCAGCCAAGGATTTTTTCATTCTACTCGCCATTCCTCCGGCTAAAATCAATAATCTTTTTTTCATTTTTATTCTTAATTATTAATTATTAATTCTTAATTCTTAATTCACTTCCCGTGCGCCCACGAATAAATTCATGGGCTAAATTAGGCTATTTATTTATTTTAAAAGCTGGCCTAAAGGCCATTTCTATTGATAAGGTTTATGA
>JBJOIA010000057.1:0-5706 GCA_046047395.1 Bacteroidota bacterium
CTTTTACCTTGGACGAAGTGGCAAATATGAATCCAGAAACGATTTGTATTTCATTTTTATATGCTTATACTCAACCAGAATTATTGGAAGCCTTTAAAAAACAAAAAATCCATTCTTTTGCAATGGATGCAGTTCCTAGAATTTCAAGAGCCCAAAAAATGGATGCTTTGAGTTCACAGGCAAACTTAGCTGGTTATAAAACAGTTCTTTTAGGTGCAAATGCCCTGACAAAAATATTCCCCTTAATGATGACAGCCGCTGGAACAATCACACCAGCGAAGGTATTAATTTTTGGCGCAGGTGTTGCCGGACTTCAAGCCATTGCGACAGCCAAAAGATTAGGGGCTGTTGTGGAAGTATCGGATGTTCGTCCTGAAACAAAGGAACAAGTTGAATCCTTGGGAGGAAGATTCCTGACAGTTGAAGGTGCTGAGGAGGTAAAAACAGAAGGTGGATATGCCAAAGAAGTTTCTGCTGAATTTTTAGCGAAGCAAAAACTTTTAATAGAAGATAAAATTAAAGAAGCAGACATCGTAATTACTACTGCCTTAGTAATCGGCAAAAAAGCTCCGATTTTAATAACAGAAGACATGGTAAAATCCATGAAAAAAGGTTCTGTAATTGTGGATATGGCTGTGGAATCTGGAGGAAATTGTGCAGTTTCAGAAATGAATAAAACGGTAGAAAAATACGGTGTTACCATTATCGGAGAATCCAATCTTCCATCTACCCTTGCAACAGATGCTTCGCAATTATATGCTACGAATATTGCTACCCTATTTATGCACTTAGCAACACCAGAAGGCATGAAATGGGAAAGAGAAGAAGATATCACCAAGGGAAGTTTAATTACCTACCAAGGAGAATTAGTACATGAGTTTACAAAATCAATCTTAGAAAATAAATAATCATGGGAATAGATGCTTTAATCATATTAGTATATGTTTTGGTGCTAGCCAGCTTTTTAGGCTTTGAATTAATTTCAAAAGTTCCACCAACCCTCCATACTCCTTTAATGTCTGGATCCAATGCAATATCAGGTATTACCATGGTAGGTGCAATTTTAGCTTGTAATGAAGCAGGATTAACCTCTGTGAGTAAAATACTTGGGATGCTAGCCTTAATTTTAGCCTCAATCAATGTGGTTGGAGGTTATGCTGTTACAGACAGAATGTTAAAGATGTTTAAGAAAAAATAATTAGACCTGAATCGAAATTAGAATGAACTTATATATTCAATTATCTTATTTAATCGCCTCCACCCTATTCATCATTGGTATTAAAATGATGAATAAAACCAAAGATGCCCGTAAAGGAAATTTGGTCTCATCGGTCGGAATGCTTATTGCTGTTATTGCAACAATCTTACAAATTGACTTATTAAATATTTACGAAATAATCGCCTGTATGTTAATCGGTGGTGCTATTGGCGCTTATTATTCCTACAAGGTTGAAATGACGCAAATACCAGAAATGGTAGCACTATTCAATGGATTCGGAGGCCTAGCTTCCGTGGCCGTTGCAGCATCAGATTATTGGGCAAAATATCAAATTAATGGATATGATGCAGATATCATTTTATTGATTTCAATTTTATTATCCTTATTTATTGGTGGACTTACCTTCACGGGTTCAATCATCGCATATCTTAAATTAAACGGGAAAATATCGGGTAAGCCAATCACTTTTGGTGGCCAACATTTAATAAACTTAATATTACTTTTGGTAGTATTAGGAGCAGGTATTGGATTTAATATCCTTCCGGCAGATCCAATATTTCTTTACATCATCATCGGAATTTCTCTATTACTTGGTATCCTAACGGTTATTCCAATTGGTGGAGCGGATATGCCAGTTGTAATTTCATTATTAAATTCTTATTCAGGAATGGCAGCCTGTGCAACAGGTTTTGTTTTAAATAATAATGTATTAATCGTTGCTGGCGCTTTGGTAGGTGCATCTGGTATCATCCTTACACAAATTATGTGTAAGGCAATGAATCGTTCTTTAATAAATGTTTTATTAGGAGGTTTCGGACAAACCGTTTCAACTGTCAGTGGAGATGAAGAAGAAATAGTTGTAAAGGAAGTAGGAGTTGAAGAAGCCGCAATGTTATTTGACTCTGCAAGTTCAGTTATAGTTGTTCCTGGATACGGGATGGCAGTTGCACAAGCGCAACACGTGATCAGAGAATTATCAGAACAATGTGAGAAAAGAAATATTGATTTCAAATTTGCTATTCACCCAGTGGCTGGTAGAATGCCTGGCCATATGAATGTATTATTGGCGGAGGCGAATATCCCTTATGATAAGCTAATTGAAATGGACGATATTAACGAAGATTTTTCCAATACAGATTTAGTATTTGTGGTTGGAGCAAACGATGTGGTAAATCCAGCTGCTAGAAATAATCCTCAATCTCCTATTTATGGTATGCCAATATTAAATGCAGATAAAGCAAGAACCGTAATTGTAAGTAAAAGAAGTATGGGCAAAGGTTATGCAGGCGTAGAAAATGAATTATTTGGATATGATAATTGCTTGATGTTATTCGGAGATGCTAAGCAAACAATTTCAAAAGTTGTTGCAGAAATGAAAGAAATGTAGTAACCTTGAAAACCTATTTAACGATGAAATATGCTTATTCTAATTACATTACTGGTTTTAGGTTTAATCCTATTGTCCATTGCCAAGTTTGACCTTCACCCATTTTTAGCCTTATTAGGTGGTGCAGTAATTTTTGGCTTAATTGTTGGAATGCCCACGGAGCTCATTCTTCAATCAATTCAAGAAGGATTTGGAAATGTAATCGGGAATATCGGAATTCTCATTTTATTTGGGGTAATCATCGGTACTATTCTTGAAAAAACTGGAGGAGGATTTGTTATAGCGCAAAAAATTCTCAAATGGGTAGGGGAAAAATCCGTAACTCTAACCATGTTTTTATCTGGCTGGTTATTATCCATTCCTATTTTTGCAGATTCAACTTTTATCATGATGAATCCGATTGCCAAATCGGTTTCTAAAAAATCCGGAATTTCTTATGCCGTTACTGTTATGGCTGTTGCCCTTGGTGCAACTGCCTCTCATTCTTTAGTACCTCCAACACCCGGGCCAATTGCTACTGCAGGGATACTCAATGCAGACTTAGGACTTATCATATTTTATGGCATAATCATTTCATTATTAACCTTAATACCTTCCTATATTTTTGTAAACAAATTTGTTTCAAAAATACCTTTAGAACCAATTATATCAGAATCAGATTCTTCTGAAAAGGAAAATTATCAACCAAGTGCTTTAAAGTCATTTGCTCCTGTAATTATACCATTGATATTAATAGTTTTGGCTTCCTTTGCAAAATACCCTTCTAATCCACTTGGGGAGGGGTCCCATATTCCAATTTTAATCTTCATTGGGCATCCAATCATTGCTTTGTTTATAGGAATTTTATTAAGTTTATTTTTGCCAAAAAAATTCGATAAAAAAATCATTTCATCCACCGGATGGATGGGAGAATCTTTATTACAAGCTGCTCCAGTAATTTTCATAACAGGGGCAGGTGGGGTATTTGGTAAAATGTTACAAAATTCAGGAATAGGCACCTGGATTGGAGATGAACTAAGTACGATGGGACTTGGACTATTTCTACCATATTTAATTGCTTTTTCCTTAAAAACCTCCCAAGGGTCTTCCACTGTAGCCATGATTACTACTGCAACCATCGTTCAACCATTATTAGGGCCATTAGGTTTAGATTCTGAAATTATGAGGGTTTTTACTACCTTAGCAATAGGTGCTGGTGCAATGGCAATATCGCATGCAAACGATAGTTTCTTCTGGGCTTTAACCCAATTATCTGGAATGGACATTAAAAAAGGAAATCTAACTCAATCCCTTGGTACTTTGGTATTATCTTTTTCAGCAATCATTATTCTTCTGATAATTACGCAAATAGTATTATGATTTCTTTATTTTTTTTAGGAAAAAATTAATCATCAAAGGAAAGAAAAATATTAACAAGGATAATATTGAAATACCCCATTCAGTCTTTTCACTCATTAAAAATTCAGAAAAAGGGCTATTAGGGAAACTATGTTCGTATAAGGAAAGAAGTAATTTCATTCCTAAAATTCCAATTACCCAAAAAGCAGAATGTTCTAAGACTGGATAATCCTCTAATAATCTTACAAAATATTGAGCAACAAAACGCATGGCTAAAATCCCAATAAAAACGCCTATCCAAATCAATAAGAGATTATCAGAAAATGCTACTGCTGCAAATACATTATCAATCGAAAAAGCTAAATCCATTATCTCCACCAAAATTACGGTCCTCCAGAAAGGACTTAAAAAAGAAAAACGGTCTAACCAATGGTATTCTTTGATTTCTAGTTCTTCACCTTTGTTTTTATTTCGATAATGATCGATAAATAAATAGAGTAAATAAACTCCCCCTATTGGCTTCAACCACCAAACTTGGATAAGAAAGGATGCGAATAAAAGTGCTAGACCCCTAAAAAGGTATGCTCCCCAAATACCCCATTTCAAAGCTTTTTTACGCTGATTTTCAGGCAAATTCAAAACCATAGTTGCCAATACTGCCGCATTATCAACTGATAACAGACTTTCAATAAGAATTAAATTCCCAATTACGAAAAGGGCGTTTCCAGGGTGAGCGAGAATATCTTGAATTAAATCTTGCAATGGATATATTTTAAAAATTAAAATTACGGAATAAATCTTGAATTTAATCCTCTACTCGTCCAATTTCTCGATTTTCTTCCCCTTTTCTTTCTAATAAATCATCCCCTAATTCTTTTCTTGCTTTTTCTGCTAAGGTTAATAGTTTTTGATAAATTTCAGGATAGGAATTTCTAACATCATAGCGTTCAGATGGGTCTCTTCTTAAATCATACAAACCCTCAGGGACAGGATAATTCTCATCTACTTTTCCAGGAAAACCATCTTTCCCGGGCTGAAAACCTTCATAAGTTCTACCAGGATGAGCTAAAACTAATTTCCAATCATCAATTCTCACTCCTTCCAAATTATTTTTTCGATAATAATAATAAAATTCTTTTCTTGGCTGAGCATCTAATTTATTCTCCAATAAACCCAAAATACTTTTTCCATCTATTTTTTTATCAGGACCAGATACACCTGCAACTTCAGCAATCGTAGGAAGTAAATCGATGGATGCAGAAAATTGATTATTGACAATTCCCGAAGGAATTCTTCCAGGCCATTTAGCAATAAAAGGTACACGATGTCCACCCTCATAACTCGTTCCTTTTCCCTCTCTAAAACCTCCAGAATTTCCAGCATGATTGCCATAATTTAGCCAAGGACCATTATCAGAGGTAAATAAAATCAAGGTATTATCTTCCAATCCTAAATCTTTAATTTTTTGATGAATAGCACCAACCGAAGCATCTACTTCCATCATAACATCTCCAAACATCCCCTGTTTAGACTTACCTTTAAATTTTTTATCCACACCAAGAGGAACATGTACCATATGATGGGGCAAATATAAAAAGAAGGGCTTTTTCTTATTTCTTTCAATAAATGAAAGGGCATGGTCTGTTAATTCTTGCGTGATTTTTGATTGGTCCTCCAAGGTCTTTAACTCCTTTACAATTTCATTACCTTCATACCATCTTAGCTCGGGAGTCTTAAATTTCCAATGATTAGGATCCGTAAA
>JBJOIA010000058.1:0-3245 GCA_046047395.1 Bacteroidota bacterium
GAAATCAATACCTTCATTTAGGGTTTTTACACCATTGGTAAAGAATTGCATTTTTTGGATATTAAAGGAATTAAAGATTTCATATAATCTTGAATTTGTATTAAGAGGTTTATTAATTGCAGGGATTAAAATGATACGATTATTTATTCTTATTGAATAAAAATCCGCCGTAATTTCAAAATTAGGATTTATCTTTGAGGTTAATCCGAATGATAAATTCACCGAATTTTCAGGGCTTAAAGAATTTATTTCAAGGGTTTTTAATACATTGGAATTGTTTCTGAACAAACCTTGAATAATTACATTTCCACCTGAAAATGTATTAGTTATGGCTTGTAAATTCGCTTGTTGTAAGCTTGGAGCCTTAAATCCAGTTGATAAAGATCCTCTAAAAGATATTTTTTTGTCGACTATATCTTGAAGTATAGAAAATTTTCCAACCAATGCATCTCCAAAATCACTATATTTTTCCATCCGAGTCGTAATATTGATGGATCCATTCGACCTATAATTCCAATTTAAATCACCAAATAATCCGATATTTTTTCGATCAAAATTTCCTGCATTTTCAGGATTATGTCCTGGATAGGAATTCGTGCCTTCCCCTTCATAGGATTTGGGTTCCCCGGCTATAATATGGAATTTTTCCAATCGTATTTCAGAGCCCAATCCTACTGAAAGGTTATTAAGGATACTTTTAGAAAAATCTGCATTCAATATATAATTGTAAAAGGAATATCCGCCACAATCAAAGGAAGTTGGAGAATTTGCCTCCAAGGTACGATTGGTCGAATTGTTTACGAAAATATGAATGCTTGATCCTCCAGTAGTAAAAGAATAATCCTGATTCCATCCTTTTCTTTTATTTTTTATACCTACAGTAGTATTGAAATCTAATAAGGGTCCTTCAAAGGTTGGATGATATCCAGTATAACCATGGTAAATTCCCCCTAAACTTGTATAATCTTTTTTGTTTGGATCGGCAGTATGGAGTAATCCAAAATCTATTCGATTATAAGGGGCTCGGTAATTTGCATAACTTTTAAAATATCTATATGAAAAATTTCCGTTAGCATAAATTTCAGCCCCAGAAATTAGTTTTCCTGAACCATAATTTAAAGAGGCTCGAAAAGTTCTAGAAGAACCCGTTCCGTTTCGGTTTAGTCCAGTAGGATAATCTTGTAAAAATGCTCGAATTCCTGCATCTTTTTCAGGTGTTCCCCCAAAGGTTCTTAATTCCCCATCTACATTTACTAATCCATTTCTTTCTTTGGGTGTTTGGTGTACATATTCTAAGGTATAAAGGAAATAGCCATTTTTTCTAAAGTTCCTCCCAGAACTAAAGCTAAGATCAGAAATAAAACCATCTCCTTGAGAAGTAATTTGATTGGAAAAACGGAGAGAACTGAATTTAAATTTATCATTCAATTTAATATTTACCACCCCAGCAATTGCATCAGAACCATATTGGGCGGATGCACCATCTCTTAATATTTCTATACTTTTTATGGCGTCTACGGGAATAGAAGAAAAATCAGAAGCTGTTTCTCCTGTAGAAGGTCCTGTTGTCATATATATTTGAGCAGCAAAATTCTTTCTTTTCCCATTGATCAATAATAAGGTTCTGCCTGATCCTTGTCCCCTAATATCTTGAGAATCATAAAAAGAAGCGGCATCCGAGACAGATGCTTGGGTGGTATTAAATGAAGGTATCCGATATTGCAAAGCTTGGCCAAGTTGGAAGGATTGCCCGGTACTGGTAATATCCGATAAATTGAGGTTATCAATGGGCAGGGCTGTCCCAACTGCTGATCTTGGTTGGGATCTTTGTCCCACTACCATAACCTCTTCCAATTGATTATTAGCTGGTTTTAATTGAAAAATATAGGGTTTGCCCTCATTATCCGTAATTTGAATAATTTTTTCAAAGGATTCATATTCAATATTTGAAATTTTGATTTTATGGGTTCCGATCCGTAGATTCAAACTGAAATTCCCATTTTCATCCGTTGTAGTTCCGATATTTCCTGCCTGAATAATCGAAAAAGGAATTCCTTTTCCTGTGGAATCCACAATTTTACCAATAAAATTTTGCGAATATGCAAATGATATAAACAATAAAAAGCCTAGGGTTAGGATAATTTTTTTCATTTTTTAGTGGTTTAATATTTTTGAGACACGAGCCCTCGTATCTCATTTATTTAATAATCATCTCCATCATCTTCATCTCCCATTACGACATCAACCATTTTATTGAAGAAATTTTTAAAAATGGGCTTTCTAGGTTCTTTTTGTGGAGTATTTACGGGTTTGTCTATTGGTTTTTTAACTGTAGGAACTTGATCCTCAATTTGCAGATCTTCTTCTTGTTCTATTTCTTCTTCCTCATGAATTTCCTCATTAATATTCATTTGGTTGATTAATAATTCGCTTAATCCAACTGCTGTTGCAAATATTGGATTATTAATATCTTCCTTAATTTTAAGCGTTTTTGCTTGAATGGACGTTTCGCCAATGCGACAATCTAAATTGGTATATTTAGTAAGTAAATTATTGATATAAGGTAATTGCGCTCCTCCACCTACTAATACAATTCCAGATTTAAAATCTCTTGGAGTACCTACTCGTTTAATTTCTGCTAAAATATTTGCTGCTAATTCTTTGATTCTTTCTTCAATAATAATTGCTAAACTTCTAGCTGAAATAGGATATGGTGCTCTACCAGCGATTCCAGGAACCATTATCACCTCATTGTAATCTACTTCCTTACTTAGCGCTGAGCCAAATTTTATTTTAATTGTTTCAGCATGGTGGGCTGATATATTTAAACCAGCAATTATATCTTCCGTTATTCTATTTCCTCCCCAATTGATAACCTTCGCACCTTTTAATTGGTTATTTTTATATAGCGAAACCTCAGTCAAACCACTTCCTAAATCCAATAAAATAACTCCCTCACTTTTTTCTTCATCACTTAGGATATTCGAACTTGAAGCAATTGGTCCAAAACTGATTTTTTTCTTTTGAAAGCTAAATTCATTAATCTTTGAAATAGTATCCTTCAAAATATCCATTTTCTCATTATCACAAGTAATAAATAATACCTTGGAGAAAATAGTAGATCCAATTAAACCCACTGGATCATTTGTTTCTGGATTATTATCTATTTTAAACGAAATGAATAATTGATGTAAAATAGGATTTTCGTTATTGTCGAATGACTCTCTGGAATCATTCAATATTTG
>JBJOIA010000059.1:0-8487 GCA_046047395.1 Bacteroidota bacterium
TTTTACAGCATTTTTATGTAAAAATGTAGCGTCTTTCTTAAATTTTATCAAATGAATTGAGCCATCTTGTTGATAATTAATTAAAGAATGATAATCTTGGTATAGAACGAAAATCAAACCAATAAAGGTACCCAAAAAAATCCCCCATAATAAGTCGATGAAGACTACAAATAAGACGGTGGAAATGTATGGAATAAATTGAATCCATCCTTTTTTAAACATTGATTTAAAAATTGTAGGACTAGCCAATTTATAACCTGTATAGAGGAGAATACTCGCCAAGGAAGCCAGAGGAATTAAATTCAGATAAGAACCTATAAAAAAGAGGGCAAATAATAATAAAATTCCGTGAAAAAAGGAGGAAGCTTTTGTTTTTGCTCCCGCATATACATTGGTTGAAGAGCGAATGATTACTGAGGTAACTGGAATACCTCCAAAGAAACCTGAAAAGGAATTTCCTAGGCCTTGGGCCAATAATTCTTTATTGGGGTCAGAAATACGTTTTTGAGGATCTAATAAATCAGTTGCTTCAAGAGCTAATAAAGTTTCTAAAGATGCTACAATTGCAATAGTTATACCAGTAGTAATAACGATAGGGTTAGTAAAAATAGCTGTATCAAAATGAAAGAAATTGGCACTTAATTCACCAAAATTTGAAAATGAGGGAATTTGAACCATATGTTGTGGAGAATTACCAAGATACCAATTAGGAATGAATTGAGCGAAAGCCATATTGGCAAAAACTCCGAATAAAACAACGATTAAAGAGGCTGGAAGGGCTTTCCCAATTTTGAACTTTTCTAATCGATGCCAATTAAAAAAAATTATTAATCCAACAGCGGAAATTATTAATGCTCCCATTTCTACCTGATTGATTGCATACCAAATTTCATCAAAGGTATTTTTATTATCTGCTAATTGTTGAAATTCATAATCCCCTTCAAAATCGAAATCATCTCCTAGTGCATGTGGAATCTGTTTTAAGGTAATAACCACCCCAATGGCAGATAACATCCCCTTAATAACAGTAGAAGGAAAGAAATTCCCAATAATTCCTAGTTTTAAGAAATACAAGGAAATTTGAATAATACCAGCAATAATTACAGCACCAAGAAATAAATTATAATTATTAAGGTCTTGAATAGCATTATAGACTATTACTGTAAGACCTGCAGCAGGACCAGATACAGACAATGATGAATTAGAAAATAATGTTACGATTATACCTCCAGAAATACCAGCAATTAAACCGGAAAGAATTGGAGCACCAGAGGCTAAAGCAATTCCAAGACATAAGGGTAGTGCCACCAAAAAAACAGCTAAACCTGATTTCCAATCTCCTCTAATAAATGAGTCAAAATAATTTTTCATTGTAATTCAGTTAACATAATTTTATTAAATTTAGGAAATTAAACCTATTAACTAAAATGAATATTCAAAAATCAATTTATTTATTTCTTTTTTCATTTTTCTTTTACCTTAATTCAGTTTCATCTCAAACGAAACAAAAGCCAAATATCGTTTGGATTGTGGCTGAAGATTTGAGTCCTTATATTGCTGCATTTGGGGATTCTACGGTTCATACTCCGAATTTAGATTGGTTGGCAAAGGAAGGAATTTGTTTTGACCATTTTTATTCTGCAGCACCCGTTTGTGCTCCAGCTCGTTCCTCCTTGGCATTAGGAATGTATCCTACCCATGTAGGAACAGATCATATGCGTACTGGAGGCTGGTATGCCGGTAGAATTCCAGAGGAAAAATTAGAACAAATTCAAAAAGAAAATCGAGAAAAAGGCCGAAGGGAGTTTTATGAAGCTGTACCGCCGGTTGGTGTAAAAATGTTTTCAGAATTCTTGAGAGAAGAAGGTTACTATTGTACGAATAATTCCAAAGAAGATTACCAATTTGTAAAGCCCGTTACCGCATGGGATGAGAGTAGTAATAAGGCCAATTGGAGAAATAGAAAGGAAGGACAACCTTTTTTTTCAATGATAACCTTAATGGTTACCCATGAATCACAAATTTGGGCTAGAGCCAATTTACCCCTTGAATTCGAAGAAAATTTAAATGTACCAGTTCCTCCTTATCTACCAGATACAGAGCTAGGAAGAAAAGATATTCGGAGAATGTATTCCAATATTGTGACGATGGATAAACAGGTAGGTGAAATAATTCAACAATTAAAGGATGATGGTGAATTAGACAATACAATTATTATCTGGTTTACGGATCATGGCGGACCATTACCTCGTCAAAAAAGATTATTATATGATTCTGGATTAAGAGTGCCTTTAATCGTTCGATATCCAGATAAATCGGGTGCGGGTACAAGAGATGATAGAATGGTAAGTTTTATTGATATGGCACCAAGTACTTTATCTTTGGCGGGAATAAAACCTCCTGAATACATGGATGGAAAGGCATTTTTGGGAAAATATACAAATTCCAAAGAGCGCAAATATTTATTTGCAGCTTCCGACCGATTTGATGAATCAACTGATGCTGCAAGAGCTGGTTTTGATAAAGAATTTAAATATATCAAATATTTTATGCCAGAAAAGCCCATGTTTTTACATGTTGAATATCGAGATCAAATGGCTATTATGCAAGAATTATATCGTTTGAAGGAAGAAGGAAAATTAAGTCCGGAACAAGCCTTATGGTTTAGAGATAAAAAACCTGTGGAGGAATTATTTGAATTAAAAAATGACCCACATGAACTAAAATCCTTAGCAGACGACCCAAAATATCGAAAAAAACTAGTTGAATTAAGAAATCAAACCGCGAAATGGATAAAGGAAATGGACGATAAAAATATCATTCCAGAAAATGAATTAGTAGAACAATTCTGGCCAAATGGAATTCAACCTGAAACAAAGACTCCAGAATATACCTTTGAAGGCGACTTAATTCGAATAAAAAATTTAAGTCCTGGAGCTTCAATAGGCTATAAATGGATGGAAAAGGAGGGAGATCCAGGTGAGGATAATTGGCAGGTTTATACAAAACCCATTAAAAAAGAAAAGGGCAAGATATTATATATCCTTGCCCATAGAATAGGTCATAAACCTTCTCAATATATTAAAATTTCCTTATAGGATTGCCAAAACAGCTTCATAATCAGGTTCTTGTCCAATTTCAGGAACCTGTTCTGTATGTATGATTTTACCTGATTCATCAATTACAACAATTGCTCGAGAGAATAACCCCTTGAATGCAGAATCAATAATTTCTACCCCATAAGCATCAAATCCACCTCTAAAAGCCGAAAGATTGATAATATTTTCTAATCCTTCAGAAGTGCATAATCGGTTCATTGCAAAGGGTAAATCCTTGGATATGGATAAAACCTTTGTATTTTCCATTTTATTTGCTAATTCGTTGAATTTTCTAATTGAAGCAGCACAAACACCCGTATCCACTGAAGGAAATATATTTAAAACTAGTTTATTTCCTGAAAAATCCTTTAAAGATTTAGGTGTTAAATCTTTATTTATTAATTCAAAATCAGGGGCAGAAGTACCTAAATTAGGCAAATTTCCTGCGGTATTGATTGGGTTACCCCCTAATGTAACTTGAGCCATAAGTTAAAATATTTATAAAAAATTAAAAATTTAAAAATACTAATGTAAATTTAGCAGTTATTTAATTTTAAAAACTATGAAAACATTAAAAAGTTTAGGACTTATCATTGTCTTTTTTTTATTTGGAAACGTAGCATTTTCACAGAATTTTGATCCATCTGTGGTGGTACAGCGACAAATGGCAGAATTAACTGAGAAATTAGCACTTGATAAAAAACAAGAGAAAAAACTCTATTATGTTTTAATGGATGCTGTAGAAGAAATGTCTTCATTAAGAGGAAATGGCAAATCCATGGAGGAAAATAGAGAAACAATGCAGGAAATCTTCAAAAGACAATCTGAAGAATTCAAAAAGGAATTAAGTCCAGAGCAATTTGAAAAATACGAGGCTATTCAAGCAGAACGAAGAGAAAGAATGCGTCAGAATGGTGGTGGAGCAGGAGGATGGCAGAGACCGAATTAATGAGGGACGAGTGTAGAGTGAAGAGTGAAGAGGAAAGAGGGAAGTAGGAAGAGTAGTGTTTGAAGATTTCAGCTTAAGGATTATATTTTTATTAACGATTAAAAAGTTTAAAATAGTGAGGGAATTAACCTCTCACTATTTTAAAAACATCCACTTTAAAAATTAATAGTTATTGAATAATTATTAATCAAAGAGAATTATTTCATTTTTTCGGAAAGGATCCATGCTGCTCCGCAAAGAGATAAATCTTTTAAGACTCCACCCATAGAGGATTGGTCTCCTCCCAATAAATTAGGTAAATGTATCAATAATACAAATAACAACAACATTAATCCTAATAATTGTAATGCTAATTCAGCTTTTTTCCCGGTTAGGACAGCAATTGGTGCTGCAATTAGAGCTAATCCTGTTAAATAAACCCAAAGGACACCCCTGGTAAATAAGCAGGCACCATACCTGCCATAGCATCTGCATTCATTAAATGTAAGACGCCAAAGACTGCAAAAGGAATTGGAAAAAGATATTTTCCAAGCATAGATAAGTTTTTCATAATTATATTTTTTGGTTTCCGTAAAAATACAAAAAAATATACATAAATTTATATTTTTCCGAAATATTTTTTATTCTATATTTACATATTAAACCAAAAACTATGAAAAATTTTTTCTTAATAATTTTCAGCCTATTTTTTTTAAATTTTAAACTTATGTCTCAAAGTCCATCCTCAGAACCTTCATTAGAATTTTTTGCAGATTTAAAAGTAAAATTGGATCCTGCCATGGTGGTAGGAGATACCCCGCATGGCATAAGAAGAATTATCCCAATTATTGGGGGTACCGTAGAAGGCCCCACTATTAAAGGGGAAATTATACCTGGTGGAGCAGATTGGCAAGTGGTTCGCCCAGACGGTACTGCAGAATTAGAAGCCCATTACCAATTTAAAACGGATGATGGTGTAATTATTTATATTAAAAATGTTGGAATACGTTCTGCCTCTCCAGAGGTTGCAAAGCGTATAATGGCTGGGGAAAAAGTAGATCCATCAGAATATTATTTTAGGGCTGTTCCTCATTTAGACGCACCAATTGGAAAATATCATTATTTAAACAACTTGATTTTTGTTTGTACAGGTGAAAAATATCCAGATGGAGTATTAATTAGATTATATATTTTAAGATAAACCAAAAAACTAAAAAAAATTATTATGTCATTACCTTTCAGAGCAGACCATGTGGGTAGCTTATTAAGAACTCCTGCCGTTAAAGAAAATAGAATTAAATGGAAAAATGGTTTGATTTCAGCCGAAGAGCTGCGTGAAATCGAAAATCAAGGAATTGCTGAGACTGTAAAAAAAATGGAATCTATCGGAATGAAATCCATTACAGATGGTGAGTTTCGTAGAGATTATTTCCATTTAGATTTTTTAAAAGAATTGGATGGGGTAACGGTAACTGGAGGAATCGAAGCAAATCCAAATGCAAAAGCAGCGGAGGATGGTTTTACTCCTCCAAAATTAAGTGTAACTGGGAAATTAAAGCATGTTAAAGATATCCAGGTGGATGACTTTAATTATTTAAAGTCTGTCACTACACAAACTCCAAAGGTATCCATTCCTTCACCTACAATGGTGCATTTCCGAGGTGGTAGAAAATCCATTGATATCAATTCTTATCCAGATATGGATAAATTCTTTGAAGATTTATCGGCGGCCTATCGTATGGAAATTGATCATCTTTATCAAAATGGTTTACGCTATCTTCAATTGGATGATACGAATTTAGCTTATTTATGTGACCCCAAAATGCGCGCCGCAGCCGAAGAAAGAGGAGAAGATCCAAATGAATTACCAAAAACCTATGCTAAATTAATCAATTCCGTTATTGATAATCGTCCATCTGACCTTACAGTAGGAATCCATTTATGTAGAGGAAATTATCGTTCTACTTGGTTTGCAGAGGGTGGTTATGAACCTGT
Source organism: Bacteroidota bacterium (assembly GCA_046047395.1). Lineage (GTDB taxonomy): Bacteria > Bacteroidota > Bacteroidia > Cytophagales > Spirosomataceae > CAZVFE01. The sequence goes on from JBJOIA010000059.1 coordinate 6,022, forward strand.
TGCAGAAATCTTATTCAATGAAATTAATGTAGATGGTTATTTCTTGGAATATGATGATGAACGCTCTGGAGATTTCGCTCCTTTAAGATTTGTACCTAGCCATAAAAAAGTGGTTTTAGGGATCGTTTCTTCGAAAGTAAAAGAATTAGAATCCATGGATGATTTATGTAAGCGTATCGATGAAGCTGCTCAATATATGCCTTTGGAAAATATGTGTTTGAGTCCACAATGTGGTTTTTCTTCTACCCATCATGGAAATGATATGACGCACGACGATCAATGGAGAAAAATGGAATTGATCGTTAATACAGCAATGAAGGTTTGGGGAGAAATTTAATTTTGAGTGAAGAGTGAAGAGTGAAGAGTGAAGCGAATTAAGAATTAAGCATTAAAAAATAATATGAAAATATTAGAAAAAGAATTTAGCCCTGATGGACAAATTGCAATTCTGAGTATTAATCGGATTGAAAAAAGAAATGCGATTAATGATGAATTATTATTAAGCATTGAGTCTTCCTTGGATGAAATGGAAGATAAGGTAAGATGTGTAATTATTCAGGGAAAAGGAGATAATTTTTCTGCAGGATTGGATCTTAGTGAAATAAAAGAACGTGATCTAATTGAAGGTTTAATGCATTCTAGAATGTGGCATCGTGTAATGGATAAAATTCAATTTGCGAAATGGCCAATTATATCTGTTTTAAAAGGTGCTGTTATAGGAGGAGGATTGGAAATTGCCTCTGCCTCGCATATACGAATTGCTGAAAATTCCGCCTTTTTTGCCTTACCAGAGGCACAAAGAGGAATATTTGTTGGTGGAGGAGCCTCTTTAAGACTACCAAAATTAATTGGTACGGCTAGAATGATGGATTTAATGCTTACAGGTAGAGTATACCATGTTGAAGAAGCCGAAAGATATGGTCTCATTCAATATATTACTCCAAATGAAAAAGGATTAGAAAAAGCCTTAGAATTGGCAAAAAGAGTCCTATCAAATTCCGAAACTACAAATTTTGCTTTAACTAATATCCTTCCGAAAATCGCTAATTCAGCTCATTCTGAAGCCTCTATGATGGAAAGTTTAATTGCTGCAATTTCCTCTTCTTCACCTGAAGCAAAAAAACGATTAGATGATTTTTTACAAGGAAGAGCTAAAAAGGTCAATGGATAATTGGGAAGAATATAAAAAAGTTCGGGTTGGTTCAAATAAAACTAATTTAACAAAAGATTCTAATGGAAATCTTCATTATACTCTTCAAGAGCCCTTAAGAGAGGATTTTCCTTTATTTATACTAGATAAATTAAATTATTGGTCTAGAAATAGTCCGAATTCTAATTTTCTTGCACGAAAAAATCAAGATTCTTGGGAATTTCTTACCTATTTACAAACAGAAGAATTAGTCTTTAGAATTGCTTCTTATTTTAATCAATTAGATATTCAAACCGGAGAAGGAATTGCTATTCTTTCAGATAATAGTTTTGAACATGCTTTAATGGCATTAGCCGCAATGTATTTGGGTATTCCTTATTCACCTATTTCTCCTCCTTATTCACTTTATTCAGAAAATTATAATAAACTGGCGCATTGTTTATCAATCATGCATCCTAAGTTAATTTTCGTTCAAAATAATCAAGCTTTTGCGAATGCAATCGCCTTTGCACGAAAAAATTATCCTAAGGCAAAAATAATTTCTGTGGAAGGGGACGAAGATATTTCTTGGAAGGAGTTAATTCAAACCGAAATAAATACCCAAATCCACTCCATTCATAAGGGTTTAAATCCGGATGATCCTGCAAAGATTTTATTTACTTCGGGTTCTACAGGTAATCCCAAGGGTGTTATTAATTCCCATAGAATGTGGATGACTAGTTTAACGCAGATTTCACAAGCTTTGGCCTTTATGTACGATAAAAAGCCCATATTTTTAGATTGGTTGCCATGGAATCATACTTTTGGAGGGAATCAGAATTTTGGGTTGACTCTTTATCATGGTGGCACCCTTTATTTAGACCAAGGAAAACCAACAGATAAACTATTTGGCTTTACCCTAGAAAATTTAAAAACTGTTTCCCCAACAGCTTATTTCAATGTTCCAAAGGGATTTGAATTATTGGTGAATGCCTTAGAGGAGAGTGAGGACCTTTGTGAATCATTTTTTAAGAATTTAGAAATCTTATTTTATGCAGGTGCTAGCTTGGCCCAACCCATTTGGGATGGACTAGAAAGATTGGCGATGCGGACGATTGGTAAAAAAATCACCATGGTAACGGGATTAGGATGCACAGAGGCTGGCCCTTCCGCCTTATTTGCAAATTTACCTGGGGCATTTTCAGGCTTTTTAGGTGTACCAGTTGCTGGCCTAGATATTAAATTAGTGGAAACAGATGGAAAATATGAGGCTAGGTATAAAGGGCCCAACATTACTCAAGGATATTATAATGAACCTGAACTAACCAAAAAGTCTT
>JBJOIA010000060.1:0-3064 GCA_046047395.1 Bacteroidota bacterium
TGTATCTATTTCCCTCAACTAATTTTAAAAAATATCCCAGAATATATTTCTGGAAATCTTGGATTTTTACTATTTTTAATCAGTATTTTGTTTTTTGAAATTCGCTGGAAAGATGGCAAACCTTTTATTCCCAAAATAAACGAATAATGGATTATAAATATAATTCTGAAATCCTTAATCTTCAATTGAAAATCAGTCAATTGGGAGATAAGTTTTTGGAGGAAAAAGGGAAAACAAAAGATCTTACAAAAACCATCAAAGAACTAGAAAAAGAATTAAAAAATTTACAAGAAGAAAATGAAAATTTAAAAGAATTATTAAATTCTAAAAATAAAAATTATAATAATTCGGATAAAATCATTAACATTGTAGATAATATTAAACTGAACTCAGTCTCGACTGATGAACTTAGGGAAAAATTAGATTATTATATAACAGTAATAGATCAAAGTATAAAAAAATTGTCTAATTCATGAACCAAAAACTAGCCTGTAATCTCAATCTGGGTATACAGAAACTTACGTTGAAAGTTGATTCTAAAGAAGAAGAAAACATTCGACAAGCTGCTAAATTGGTCAATGAAATGGTTCAATTCTACGAAAAAAAATTAAATAGTTCTGACCCGAATAAGATTATGGCAATGGTTGCATTGGATTTAGGTATTTGTTCATTCAAATTCGAAAATCAAATAAAAAACCAAAGAGAAGAGGTGGAAAAAGGGAATAAAGACTTATTAAAAATCGTAGATTCGTATTTAAACTAATCCTTCCCCTGTATTTTTCGAGAAGAGTTTTATAAATTTTTATAAAACATGTTAACAACTTTAATAATAGCCTCTGTCGCTTGCCTTGGTATAGGTATTGTTGGCGGAAAAATTATTTTCTCAAAATCAAATAAAGATTTTGAAGCACAAGCGAAGCAAAAAGCAAATGAAATAATTTCAAGTGCCGAATTAAAAGCTGAAGGTATCAAGAGAGATAAAATGTTAGAAGCAAAAGAACATTTTATCAAATTGAAAGGAAATTTTGAAGAAGAAACCCAAAATAAAAGGGGAATTCTTATTGAAAACGAACAAAAACTAAAGGAAAGAGAAAGAAATTTAAATCAATTAGCGGAACAAGTTAAAAAAACAGAACAAGAAATAAATTCCGCAAAACAAAGTTTAAATGATAAAGAAGAGAATGTTCGTAGAAAGACTGAGGATTACGAAAAGAGAAAAGCTGAACTTGAAAAAATCATCGCTGAGCAAATTGCCAAACTAGAAAAAATCGCGAATCTCTCTGCTGATGAAGCAAGAGAACAATTGATGGAATCTCTTCGCGCTGAATCGGAATCTAAGGCAAATCAGTTGGTAAAAGAAGCTATGGAAGAGGCAAAATTAACTGCCACCAAAGAAGCGAAGAAAATTGTTATTGAAACCATCCAACGTACAGCAGCAGAAAATGCAATTGAAAACTGTGTATCTGTTTTCAATATTGAATCTGATGATGTCAAAGGTAAAATCATTGGTAGAGAAGGAAGAAATATCCGCGCTTTAGAAGCCGCTACTGGTGTGGAGTTTATCGTAGATGATACCCCTGAAGCCATCATTATTTCAGGCTTTGATCCTGTAAGAAGGGAAATTGCAAGACTTTCTTTACATAGATTAGTTCAAGATGGTAGAATTCACCCAGCACGTATTGAGGAGGTTGTTTCAAAAACTACCAAAAATATCGAAGATGAAATCATTGAAATTGGAGAGAAAACAGTCATTGACCTAGGAATCCACGGTTTACATCCAGAACTTATTAAAATGGTTGGAAGAATGAGATTCCGTTCTTCTTATGGTCAAAACCTTTTACAACACTCAAGAGAAGTAGCCAAACTTTGCTCCACAATGGCAGCAGAATTAGGCCTAAATGTGAAACTTGCTAAAAGAGCAGGTCTATTACACGATATCGGAAAAGTTTGGCCAGATGAGCCAGAATTACCACACGCAGTATTGGGTATGGAATTAGCTCAAAAATATAAGGAACATCCAGAAGTATGTAATGCAATTGGTGCTCACCATGATGAAGTAGAAATGACTTCCATGATCTCACCAATTATCCAGGTTTGTGATGCCATCTCAGGATCTCGTCCTGGTGCAAGACGTGAAATGATGGAATCTTATATCAAGCGTTTGAAGGATTTAGAAAATCTTGCAACTTCGTTTGATGGAGTTCAAAAATGTTACGCCATTCAAGCAGGTAGAGAATTAAGAATATTGGTAGATGCAGAATCTGTAACAGATGAAAAAGCATCCAATCTTTCATTCGATATTTCTCAAAAAATTGAAAAAGAAATGCAGTATCCAGGACAAATCAAGGTAACTGTAATTAGAGAAAAAAGAGCAGTAAATTTTGCAAAATAAATGGAAATTCGATTTCCAAATAATCCAGAAGAATGGTCTCAATACTTTGCACTTCGGTATAAAGTATTGAGGCAAGACTGGAACCAGCCAGAAGGTTCTGAAATTCTACCGGATGATGACCACGCCATTCACCTTATTGCCATCCAAGATGAACAAGTATTAGGCGCTGCTAGAATGCATTATGCTGAAAATTATGCACAAATTCGCTGCGTGGCAATAGACAAAAATCATCAATACAAAGGTATTGGCAAAAAACTAATGTTAGAATTAGAGAAAATTGCCAAAACAAATAATATTCAGAAAATTATTTTAGAAGCACGCGACAATGCCATTCCATTTTATGAAAAAATTGGATTTAAAATCGCTAAAATGAGTTATCTCCTATTCGGAACAATCCCTCATTTCACCATGGAAAAATCAATTTAATTTTATTGAACAGAAGGAATTTGATTGAAATCCACCTTGCCTTTAAACGCTTCCCTTGGCTTAATACTCAATATCTGGAATAATTCTTTATCAGAATTTTGATCCGGATTTGGAGTTGTTAATAAAACATCCCCAGAAAATACTGAATTTGCTCCAGCTAGAAAACAAAAGGCTTGACCTTCCTGGCTTAATTGTAATCTTCCCGCTGATAATCTAACCATTGATTTCGGCATCATGATTCTTGCA
>JBJOIA010000061.1:0-10680 GCA_046047395.1 Bacteroidota bacterium
GCTATGACCTTACCTTTAGCGCGGGAATTCTCCCGAATGGGTATTCGAGTAAATACCATTGCTCCAGGCTTATTTGATACCCCAATGGGGGAAAAATTAAGTCCAGAATACAAAGAATCTCTGATTGGGCAGACCTTGTTTCCAAAGAGATTTGGAAGGCCAGAAGAATATGCCCATTTAGTAAAATCGATTATTGAAAACCCTATGTTAAATGCTGAAACTATCCGTTTGGATGGTGGCACAAGAATGCAAGCAAAATGAAAAAACTATTTTTATTCTTATTAATTAATTTCCCTTTATTTTCTCAAATTGAAAGGATTGATTTAGGGAAAATGCAAGGTGGATCTTACCAAATTTTAATGCCAACAAACTGGAATAAAACTTTGGTGATGTATGCCCATGGATATTCCTTTATGGGAACTCCAGTGGAAAACTCAAATAGAGATTTGGACAAAAGATTGTCATATTTACTACAAGAAGGATATGCTGTTGCTGCTTCAGATTATATTTCTTCTGGCATGGTCTATTCAGAAGGTATAGAGGCTACGGAAGAATTAAGAGCTGCTTTTGTTGAAAAATTTCATCCTGAAAAATCCTATATAATGGGACATTCTATGGGTGGAGGAATCACTATGGCTACCATAGAGTTTTACGGAAAAAATTATGAAGGCGCCTTAGCACTTTGTCCTTTCGGTTCCAATCCATCTATTCAAATCAGAAAGGAATTTGATATTTATGCCACTTTTAATGGTCTTTATCCAGGAATTGCCCCAAGTTTAAAAACTTTATTCGATTTAAATAATGATTTTAAATTACCCAGCTTTGCAGATATTCCTAATTTCATGAAAAATATGAATGAAAAATTAGCGAATATACCCCAAGAAGAATTGGAAATCTTTGCCAAAAATTTTGATTTAAAAGTACAAGATATTGGAATGTCTTTATTCTTCAATCAGAATGTATTGAGAGATATTGCAATTCGTTTTCAAGGAAATCCGTTCGACAATACGCAAACGGTTTATACTGGATTTAGGGATGATGTAAAGGTGAATCTTCAGGCAGAAAGAATGGCCGCTACAGTAAGTCCGAATAAATATACCTTTACCAATTATGATAGAAAAGGAAATATCAATAAACCATTATTGGCGATGCATACGCTATATGACCAATTAATTCCCGCAAAATTTGCGATATCTAATTATGAAAGAGGCATTAATCAAAATGGAAAAAATGATTTATTTAGGGTAAAATATACCAATGGTTCTCGTCATTGCGATTTTCGTCCAGACCAAGAATTAAAAGTCTTTCATTTATTGAAAGATTGGGCAGAAAAGGGAGAAGTTCCTAATGGGGGTATGATTGAATAAAAAGAAAAAATGAATTCAATTCAAAAAAATATTGCCGAAAAACCGATGAGTAAATATCAAATATTCATCGTTTTTCTGTGTTTTTTAATGAACTTCAATGATGGAATAGATATTTTATTAATGTCATTCTCTGGTTCAATGATGATGGAGGATTTGGGAATAAATAATACGGAATTAGGGTATTTATTCAGTTCAGGATTAGCTGGTATGACCCTGGGATGTTTATTTATTGCACCAATTGGGGATAGGATAGGAAGAAAAAAAATATTCATTTATTCCTTTCTATTAATTTGCGCAGGATTATATGGAGTAGCTTTATTAAATGATTATGCATTAATTTTAATTTCTCGATTTTTGACAGGCCTGGGAATTGGTGGAATTTTACCAACTCTAACCTCCACGGCCTCAGAATATGCAAATGACAAAAGAAGGGATTTTTTAGTAGGATTTATTCAGGCGGGTTGGCCAATTGGAGCCATTTTAACAGGTTTAGTAGCAGCTGCCATCTTACCCAATTTAGGCTGGCAAATTGCCTTTTTAATAGCCGCCTTATTTTCTACCTTTATTTTAATTTTAATCCTGATTTATTTTGAGAATTCAATTGAGTTCAGCTTATTAAATCCCCATTTGGTTGATGTATCCAAGTTCAATCTTCAATTAAAAAGAATGGATTTAGATCCTGTCGTAGAAATTCCAGCTGTAAAGAGAGTGAGTCAAAAAATTGGATTAAAGGACTTATTAAGTCCGGAAGAACGCATTAATACCCTTAAATTATGGATTGCTGCTTTTTTCGGATTCATCACCTTGTATACTTTAATGTCGTGGGTACCTAAAATAGCGGAAGAAAATGGCTTAGCTTTTCAATTAGCCACATACGTAGGAATAACTTTGAATATTGGGGCGGCGATTGGGTCAAGTTCTATAGGGGCCATTGGCTATAAATTTGGTTTAAAAAGAGTTCAATTAATTTTTATGTTATTGGGATTTGCCGTAATGCAATATTTTTCTCAAGCTAGTTTGAATACTTTTTTAATCTTCCTATTAATCTTTTTGGGAGGAATATTTGTCCAAGGTGGTTTTAATGGAATTTGGCCAATACTTTCTCGTGTCTATGCTTCCGAAAAAAGAAATACGGGAATTGGATTTACGGTAGGGTTTGGACGATTTGGTGCGGTATTTGGACCTATGATATTTGGATATTTACGTGATCAGGATTGGTCTTCACAAACATTATTTATGATTTTTTCGCTACCATTGTTGTTAATGGGCGGATTTATTTATAGTTTAAAATCAAAAAACCTCTAAATGAAAGCATTTGCCTTAACAGGAAAAAGAAAATTAAGCCTCAAAACGAAGCATTCCCCTAAAATTTCGGAGAATGAGGTTTTAATTCAGGTTCTGATGGTGGGAATCTGTGGCTCGGATATACATTTGTTTATGGGCCATCGTAAACCCCCAAAGGATTTAATTATGGGACATGAGGCGGTTGGAATCATTATTGAAAAGGGGGAAAAGGTTAAAAAACTTAAAATTGGTGACAGGGTAGTCATAGAACCAAATATTTCTTGTGGAAGTTGTTCGGCATGTAAGCGGGGTTATTCTTTAAGTTGTTTAAATAAAAAAATTATTGGGATCAATTCACCTGGTTGTTTGGCAGAGCAAGTAATGGTGCCTGCAGAATATGTTTGGAAATTACCAAAAAAAATAAGTAATGAAGATGCGGTAGTCATTGAACCTTTGGCGGTGGCTGTCCATGCTTTTAAGTTGAAAGATTTAAAAAAGAATAAAAGAATAGGAATTATAGGACTTGGATCGGTGGGATTATTATTGGCAGAATTGGCTTTATCCAAGGGAATGAAAGTTTGGGTAAGTGATTTAGATCCTGCAAAATTATTGCTTGCAGAGATGATGGGGGCAGAATTAATTGCAACAGAACAATGGGGTAATTTTTTTGAGGAGAATGGAATTGAGACTATATATGATTGTGTTGGAATTGCTAATTTAACTACGAAAATCATTGATGCTGCTGCGGTGGGTTCAGATATAATTTTGGTTGGATTGGCTGAACAAGAATCTGAATTTAAATCTTTACAATTGGCAAGAAAATCCTTGACCATCAAAGGCTCGATTATATATGATCATCCTGAAGATTATAAAAAAACCATTAATTTGGTAAAAAAAGGAAAAATTCTCCCTTCAAAATATATTTCGGATCGGTATGGCTTTAAGGAAAGTCAAAAAGCCATGGAAAGGGCCTGTGAAAACGATTCTATAAAAGTAATCATAAACTATTAAGATGATCCAAATTGATAAAATTAAGGCAATTGATTTTCATACGCACGCGGAGGTATCTTGCACACAACCGCATGATGATTTTCGTCCGGAATTAGACGAGGCCTTTGCAAAATATTTTAAGTCGGACAAAAGGCCGACGATACAAGAAACAGCAGATTTTTATCGTGAGCAAAACATTGCTTTTGTGATGTTTACCGTTGATTCAGAGCATGCTGTTGGAAAAAAGCGAATTCCTAATATTGAAGTGGCAGAGGCTGCCTTAAAAAATGATGATATCATGATTGCCTTTGCAAGTATTGATCCACACAAGGGAAAAATGGGGGCAAGAGAGGCAAGGGATTTAATAGAAAATTATGGTGTTAAGGGCTTTAAATTTCATCCGACTGTCCAGGGTTTTTATCCACAAGATAAGATGGCATATCCTTTGTATGAGGTAATTGCTGAATATAAATTACCGATGTTGTTTCATTCGGGCCATTCTGGATTTGGATCTGGGGTAAAAGGAGGTGGAGGATTACGTTTAGAATACTCGAATCCGATTCATTTAGATGATATAGCTATTGATTTTCCAGATAATCCCATCATTATTGCCCATCCGAGTTGGCCATGGCAAGATGAGGCCTTATCAGTCGCTATGCATAAGCCAAATGTTTATATTGATTTATCGGGGTGGTCACCCAAATATTTTCCACCACAGTTAATTCAGTATGCCAATAGTTTATTGAAAGATCGAATGTTATTTGGAACCGACTTTCCATTGATTACTCCTGAGAGATGGATGAAAGATTTTGAAACAGCAGGCTTCAAAGAAGATGTTAAGTCCTTGATTTTCAAAGAAAATGCAATTAAATTACTTAGATTAAAATAAATTAACCAATATAAATACTAATTCTAAATCTAAACCAATGATTAATCAAATTGAAAATTCGCCCATGAAAATGGCGCAATATCTGACGATCTTCGTCTGCTTTTTAATGAATTGTCTGGATGGGATGGACGTAATGATCATCACCTATACAGCGCCAGCGATTGCGGGTGATTGGAATATATCCCCAGCGAATTTAGGAATTGTTTTTAGTTCTGGATTAATTGGAATGACTGTTGGGGCAGTTTTGATTGCACCTTATGCAGATTATATCGGAAGAAAAAAAATCATGATATTAGCGGCATTATTAATGGCATCTTGTATTTATGTTACAACCTTAACGAATACGATTAATGAATTAATTGCGGTAAGATTCATCTCTGGCCTAGGAATTGGAGCGATGTTGGCTTCTACAACTGCCTTAACAGCGGAATATACCCAAGCAAAATACAGAGATTTTTTTGTTAATTGTGTCATTGCAGGTTATCCAGTTGGGGCAGTTTTATCTGGATTTGCCTCAGCTAAAATTATACAAGAAGATGGATGGAGATCCATGTATGAAGTAGCGGGAATTATAACCTTATTAGCTATTCCAATTATTTATTTGTTATTAGATGAATCTTTGGATTATTTATTGAATAATCAGCCGAAAAATGCATTGGAAAAGGCAAATAAGATATTGGTGAAATTAGGAATTAAGGAAATGGACAGTTTGCCAGTTGTCGATCAGGATAAAAAGGTTCCTATTAAAATGTCTACTTTAATGAATGCAGAATATAAGCCCAATACCATTAAATTATGGACCTCCTTATTTCTAGCATTTTCGACATTATATTTTTTAACGAATTGGATACCGAAATTAGTAGTAAATGCAGGTGTAAGTGAGGAAAATGCAATTTATGCAGGCACAATATTCAATTTAGGTGCAATATTTGGAATACCTTTACAAGCCTTATTATCTCGAAAAATAGGATTGAATAAGTCAATTGGCAGTATTTTAATAGCCACTTCGGCAATGATGGTATTGTTTAAGTTATTCTTTGGGTCTGACTGGGTATTATTTGCCTATTTCTTATTAGGATTTGGAATTCAAGGAGGATTTGTAGGATTATATGCTGTTGCTGCGAGATTATATCCTACGAGGATCCGTGCTACTGGAGTAGGTTGGGCAATTGGCATGGGAAGATTAGGGGGAATATTAGGTCCAATATTAGGTGGCATATTAATTACCATTGGTTTATCGATGGTGGAAAGTTTTTGGGCCTTTGCTATTCCTACCTTTGCAGCTGGATTTTCAACATTAAAAATTAAATTATAGGATTGCAATTTAATTTGGTTTTATTTTCCAGAAAATTTGTCCATATTCCAATTTAATGGATTATTTTCAATCTATTATATAAATATACCAATTGTTTCAACGGACGCGATTTATCAATTACATTCGAAATTCTTTGGGGGATACGCCAATTTTTTTCTTGAAAATACGAGAAAAATAGGCAGGATCTTTGAAATTTAATAAATAAGCAATTTCAGAAATGGTATAGGAGGGATTTAAAAGATGCATTTTAGCATCATTCAATAAATGATCCATCACTATATCATGAGCAGATTTTTGAGTAGTGGACCTGCAAATCCTATTTAAATGAATAGCAGAAATCCCCATGAGATTTGCAAATTCTTTGATTGAATAATTCTTTTGGGAATGTCTTCGAATCAAGGATTTAAATTGATTTAAATAATGAAGAGAACGGTTGTCGCCCTGTAAATGATTTCCTTCATTTTCAGCATTTAATCGTAAAATATAAGCCATTAATAATTGGAAATAGGTATTTAAGACCAAAGCTTTATTGGGAAAATCCTCTTGCCATTCATGAATAAATTGCTTTTGAGAATAAATTATGGATTCCCATAATTCCGTTTGTTTGGAAGAAATGATTCGAATTTCGTCTAATAATGTATTTAAATTGGGAATATCCTTAATTCTTGAATCCATATATTCCTGAGAAAAACTCCAAACCTCACCCGATAAATCTAGATTGAATTTAAATCCATGCACCTTGTCGGCCGGAATGGAAAGAATACAAGGAGCTTGAAAGTTCACTTGGTTTTTAAAAGAAAAAACTGTGCCGGACCCCTTTTTAATAAAAAAGAACTGATGTATATCATCATGAAAATGCTCTTCAATTTCCCAATTATATAATTTTGAACGGGTGACAAGTTTTTCCCAATGAAAAAAATGCGAAAAACCTTGAGATTCAGAATCTCCATATAAACCCTTAAAATGTAATAATGCTTGTTTCATAAATGCAATATAAAATATTGAATAAATCGCCAAATTATAAATTTTTATTTATAAAATGTTTCAAAAGTACAAAAATAATTTTTTATTTTCCAAGTAAATATTGACTTATTTATAGAAATTTGTTGGTTAAATTACTGAAATATGTCAGACATCATAACCGATAGAATGGATTGGACTGTCCATCCGCCAAAATTATACCCTGATTATAAATCAACGCAATTGCGAGCTCCGCAAAAGCCTATGTTGGATATTCAAAGAGGGATTCATGAAAATACTGGACCTATTTATGGGGAATATTCGATTGGAGATTTAGACCATGATTTAACCAAGAATTCCATTATAAATGGAGAACCCTTAGGAGAAAGAATGGTCTTACATGGTTATGTTAAAAATCAATATGGGAATCCTGTACCAAATACCTTAATTGAAATTTGGCAAGCAAATTCGGCAGGAAGATATGTTCATAAAGTAGATAAACATGCAGCTCCTCTTGATCCGAATTTTTTAGGGGCAGGAAGAACGCGTACAGATGAAAATGGTTATTATTGTTTTTATACCATTAAACCAGGGGCCTATCCGTGGGGAAATCATTTCAATGCTTGGAGACCCAACCATATTCATTTTTCCTTATTCGGACCGAATATTACCACCCGGTTAGTTACACAAATGTATTTTCCAGGTGATCCTTTGCATGCTTATGACCCGATTTTTAAGGGTATTCCAGAAAAAGTTCGTCCCTTAGTGATAGCAGATTTTGACATAGAAAGAACCGAACCAGATTTCGCCCTAGCATACCGTTGGGACATCTTTTTAAGAGGAGGAACTCCTTTTGAGTGAAAAGTGAATTAATAGTTAAGAATTATGAAAAATATTCAATATCAAACACCATCGCAGACTGTAGGACCGTATTTTGCATATGGACTAACTGCACAACAATATCATTATAATTTCTCCCAGATGGTGGGGAATATGATGGTTGATCCAACGCATCCAAATGCTATTGAAATCATCGGAAAAGTATTGGATGGAGCCGGAAATCCAATTGAAGATGCCATGATTGAAATCTGGCATAAAGATTCTGAAAATGAATTATTCGGTAGAATGGGAACTGGCACAAATAAATCTTGCGAATTTAATTTTCATTGCCTGAAACCCTTAGCTGAAAACAACCATGCTCCTTTTTTAACAGTAATACTTTTTATGCGTGGACAATTAACGCATTCTTATACACGAATTTATTTTGAGGATGAAATGGCTTTAAATGAAAATGATGCCGTTTTTCAATCTATTCCAAAAGAAAGACGAGCAAGTCTTTTAGCAAAGAAAAGAGATAAATATTATGAATTTAATATATATATGCAAGGAGAAAATGAAACTGTATTTTTTGACTTATGATTGGTTTATATCAAAATTGCTTTTATTCTGAAAATTTTTCTCGGTTCATTGAGCCAAAGGAAAAATTATCAAAAATGCTCCTTGTGGAAGTCGCTTTGGCAAAGGTTCAGGCTCAATTAGGTATCATTCCCCAAGATTCAGCAGAATGGATAAAAAACTGTGCGGATATTCAATTATTTGATATCAGTAAAATTCAATCCGAAATAGCCCTAGGCGGAAATGCGGCAATTCCATTGGTAAATCAATTGGCCAGAATTGTAAAAAATAATCATGTTGAAGCATCCAAATATGTGCATCTGGGCGCTACTTCTCAAGATATTATTGATACAGCCACAGTTTTAGAAATCAAAGAAATCATTGTCATTTATGAGGATTTACTTTCCAAATTAGGAGATATTCTAGCCAAAAATGCCCTAAAATATGCTCAAACAGTAATGATGGGAAGAACCCTTTTACAACAGGCAAAACCTATTAGCTTTGGTTTGATTTTATCTCATTATTTAGAGTCGCTCATGCGGATGCAGGAAAGATTGGCTCAATTAAAAGATCGGGTACTACTTGTACAATTAACTGGAGCTGTATCCTCAGGTAATTCTTATATTCCCGAAGAAGTAAGGAAAGGAGTGGCTGAGGAATTAGGATTGAAAACGAGTGAAGGATGGCATGGGATGCGCGATACCATAGCAGAATGGGCGGCATTTAATGGATTAATTAGCGGTTTTTGTGGTAAAATTGCGCAAGATTTTGCCTTATTAATGCAAACAGAAATTGGTGAATTATTAGAAGGAGCTGCGGCTAATAAAGGTGGGTCCTCTAGCATGCCTCATAAAAGAAATCCTGTTAGTTCAGCCTTAATTTTGGCCAATTCTTATAGGGTTCCAGGTTTGGTTTCCACTGTATTTTCGACTATGCCCGGTGAATTAGAAAGATCCGTAGGTAAATGGCATGCTGAATGGGAAACCATTGATTTAATTCAACAATTAACCCTTAGTGGACTAGAAAAAACCTTGGATTTAATAGAAAATATGGAGGTTCAGGAAAAAAGAATGTTAGATAATATTGAATTAACGAAAGGACTCATATTCGCAGAAAATATTTCTCTTGCACTTTCTAATACACTAGGGAAATTGGCAGCCCATGAATTAATTGAAAAACTTTGTAGAAGAGTTTTAAAAGAACAAAAATCCTTAAAGGAAATCATTGAAAATCAAGGAATTGAAATCGATAATCTAGATGAATTATTCAATCCATTAAAAGCAATGGGAGATTGTACATCTATTATCGATACAGTCCTAAAAAAATATCAAAATCATGCAAATTAGTTATCAGATTGAAGGAACACCGAATTCTCCTGTCCTAATTTTTTCGAATTCACTGGGAGCAGATTTATCTATGTGGAATGATTTAGTGCCCCTTTTATTGCCCTATTTTAGAGTTCTTCGTTATGATACAAGGGGTTTGGGAAATTCCGAAGTTACGGAGGGAGAATATTCCGTTGAACAATTAGCGAAGGATGTCATTGATTTGGCTGATGAATTAAAGATTGATCAATTTTCTTTCTGTGGCTTATCGATGGGGGGCTTAATAGCTCAGGAATTGGCCATTTCCTATCCAAATAGAGTAAAACATATCATCATTGCAAATTCAGCATTAAAAATTGGTAGTGAAGAAAGTTGGGCAGAGAGAAGAAAAATAGTTGGGGAGATTGGAACAGAGGGTTTGGCAGCAGCTACAATGGTTAGGTGGTTTTCAGCGGATTTTATCAAAAATCATCCTTCCAAAATAGATGAATTGACTCAAATGTTTTCAAATTCTTCGAATTATGGCTATAATATGAACACCTATGCCATTGCTCGAGCAGATTTTAGGGAAAAATCAAAAGTCATAAAAGCACCAACACTTATCATCACTGGATCAAATGATGAAGTAACCAATCCAGACCAGGCAAAAGCCTTAAATCAAGCTATTACAGGCTCTGAATTACGCATTATGGAGGGAGCAAAGCATTTATCTGCTACGGAAAATCCAACATTATTTGTAGAATGGTTATTGGACTTCTTAGTTGGAAAAACTACCAAGGAAAGAGGACTGCATGTGCGTAGAACGGTTTTAGGGGATGAGCATGTAGACAGGGCTGAAAAAAATAAAAATGAATTTAATCAGGATTTTCAGGAGTTTATTTCAAATTATGCATGGGGAGAAATTTGGACACGACCTGGCATGAATAAGGCGGATCGTTCAAAGATTACTTTGGCCTTAATGATTGCCTTAAACCGAAAAGCTGAGTTTCAAATGCATGTAAAGGCAGCCATTCATAATGGGTTGAAAAAAGATGATATCAAAGAAATAATTCAACATTCTGCAATTTATTGCGGATTACCAGCAGCCAATGATGCGATTCATTCGGCGGAGGAAGTATTTAAAAACCTAGGAATATGATTAAATTTCAAACCCAA